>JAGGYZ010000115.1 GCA_021162285.1 Candidatus Fermentibacteraceae bacterium | reverse complement strand
TTATCAGACTCAACCATTATCAGGTAAACTCCACTGGGAACTGCACTGCCTGACGAGCTGCACTGGTTCCACAGCACTTCACCGGTTGATGAAGAACCATTCCAGACACTTCTGCCTGTTACTCCCGCATCCGTTTCCGGCGTGCAAAAAGAATGGCCGCCCATTAATTGAGCGGCCATTTCTCTATAGTCTCTACAGAAAGTGTCTACCAGCGGTAGTGGGCGAATGCCTTGTTGGCATCGGCCATCTTGTGGGTATCCTCTTTCTTCTTAACGCTTGCACCCTCGTTCCTGGCAGCATCCATAAACTCTGCAGCCAGACGGGCACGCATGGTGTTACCCTTGCGTTTTCTTGAGAAACCGATGATCCATCTCATGGCCAGAGCGTCTCTCTCCTCAGGACGAACTTCCAGAGGTATCTGGTAGGTCGATCCACCAACACGGCGGCTCTTTACCTTGAGGGACGGGCGAACGTTGTTCATGGCCTTGCCGAAAACGGACACAGGGTCCTGACCGGTTTTTTCGGCAATGATATCAAATGCACCGTAAACAATAGCCTCTGCCACAGACTTCTTACCCTTCAGCATGATGTTATTGATAAACTTGGCAATGACGACATTCCCGTACCGTACGTCAGGCAGAATTTCTCTTCTCTTTGGTCTGTTTCTTCTCATTTTTGTCTAATCCCCGCTCTACGATTCCCGCTTGGTTCCATACTTGGAACGGCTTTGTTTTCTACCTTCAACTCCGCTGGCGTCTTCAACACCGCGAATGATGTGATAACGCACACCGGGAAGATCTTTTACTCGGCCACCCCTTACAAGAACAGCTGAGTGTTCGTTAAGGTTGTGTCCCTCGCCTGGAATATATGCTGTAATCTCAAATCCGTTTCGAAGCCTTACACGGGCAACCTTACGGAGCGCTGAGTTAGGTTTCTTGGGTGTGGATGTGTACACACGGGTACATATTCCTTTTTTCTGCGGGCAGCTTGTCAGGGCAGGAGCCTTGGTTTTGTGAACCTGCTTCTTACGCCCTTTCCGCACCAGCTGATTAATGGTGGGCAATCTTTCTCCTTTCGTGGGTCAGCTCGCGCGAGCTGCCGTTTCTCCTGTTACAGTGAGTGCAACTCTATACATGATTGAACTTATCGTCAAGCTCCGGCTCTGGAGCCGGTTTCGGCAGGTCAGATCCGTCACTCATGGAAATGGTGAGCTCCCGGTAAACTTTCGCTCCTGTTCCTGCAGGAACAAGGTGTCCTACAATCACATTCTCCTTCAAACCAACCAGCTTGTCAAGTTTGCCGTTAATGGCAGCATCTGAAAGAACCGAATTGGTTTCCTGGAAAGAAGCAGCCGAAAGAAAGCTGTTCGTAGCAAGTGAAGCCTTGGTTATACCAAGCAGCATTACATCACTTGACGCAGGGCGCCTGCCCTGACTCATCATTTCCGTATTGACTTTGTTCAGGTTGAGACGGCCTACCCTGGCTCCTTCAAGGAACTGGGTGTCTCCTGCATTCTCAACCCTTGCTTTACCAAGCATCTGTCTTACAACGATGCCTATATGCTTATCGTTTATCTTCACACCCTGAAGACGATAGACCTCCTGTATCTCGTTAAGGAGGTAGTCTTCAACACTCTCAGTACCGATAACCCGAAGAATGTCATGTGGATCCAGAGGACCGTCTGTAAGCTTGTCGCCTGCCTCCACTCTGTCTCCTTCACGCACTCTGATGTGTTTAGTGGCCTGTATCTTTATGTTGGCTTCCTGCCCCTGGTCTCCTGTAATGGTTACAGTGCGCATGGCAGCCTTTATGGGACTGAGAGTAACAGTACCGCTGATTTCGGCAATAGCGGCAGCGTCCCCTGGACGTCTTGCTTCAAAAAGCTCGTCTACCCTGGGAAGTCCACCGGTGATGTCTTTCTGCATACCGGCCCGCTTTACCATCCTTGCGATGTGGGTTCCTGTTTTGATAAGATGGCCGTCCCTGACATGCAGCGTGGCTCCGCTTGGAATGGGATAAATACCTCTCACATGATCCTTGATGAACTGCTCCACCTGATCCTGCCCCATCTGCTTCTGCTTGCCACGCACAACAATGTGACTTCTGAAACCACCCTTCTGGAAGAAACTCACTAGAACAAGAATCCTTGCGTCAGCAACAACATCACTGAAGCGAAGTATTACCTGCCGGGTTCCTGCATGAGCTTTGTCAAGACAAGCCAGGCCCATTACAAACGGGTGATTCCTGCTGTAGTCTGAAAGCGCTTCCATGAACTCATCCTCAAGTTCATCATTCTTGCGGCTGCTGGAAGCTGCAAGTCGATCTGTAACATCCTTCAGAACCGCAAACTCTTTCTTGTCCTTCTTGCTCTTTGCCGTAGCCCCGCCGAGCTGCTGAACGATTTCCGAAAAAGCAGCGTAACTGCCTGTAGCAACCTTCCTGCAGTCAATGGAAAGCATAGGTGTTTCTGAAGTGCTTTCCCCGTGACTGGCTACGATATCATCGTAGAGAGAAGTAGGCCGAACCGCATTTGTGTCACGGTAGGTAAACACAATCCTGCCGTTGGAAGTTTCAGCTTCTTCAACAAGTTCATTGAAAGTAATGAGTTCTTCTTCTCTGCGTCTGGGACGTCCGGAGAGAACAACCATAAACTCCGGGAGAACGAATATATGTGGATGAAGCGTTCGGCTTCTATCTTCCACTATTATCATCTGTCTGTGCTGTTCAGTGTCGATATCTTCCTGCAGTGTAACATCTTCTTCAATATCGACATAGTGTACAGACCCGGAGTGCTCGCTGACAATAGGATTACTGAACGGCTCGGCAACAAACAGCAGCTCTTCACGTTCAACAACCTGATCATCTTTTACAAACATTATTGAACCGGGAGATATTTCGTACGAGGAAAGAATCTCTCCGTCTGCATCGACCACATCTATCTGCCCGTTTCTTGAAGCGATCACGCTGGGTTTCCCCTCGGCATCAGTTCCGCCAACAAGGTGAATGTTCCTGAAACTGACCTTACCCGGATGTCTGGCCTTAACCTGATTATCCTGGGCTTCACGGGAAGCGACACCACCAGTATGGAAGGTACGCAGAGTGAGCTGTGTTCCAGGTTCACCGATGGACTGAGCCGCGATAACACCAACGGCCTCTCCCTCTGTTACCATGCGGTTACGACTCAGATCCCAGCCGTAACACTTTGCACACAGACCGCGCTCTGCTTCGCAGGTAAGTACCGACCGGATTTTCACAGATTCAATCGAGCGGGAATCTATGTATGACGCAAGTTTTGGAGTGATCTCCGCACCGGCCTCACATATTATTTCATCGGTCACGGGATCGTAGACATCCTCTGCTGTAACTCGCCCGACAATACGCTCGCTGAGTTTCTCAATAACCTTTTCCCCCTCTTTAAGAGAGGTAACTTCACGGCCGCGAATAGTGCCGCAGTCTTCTGTGGTAATCACCACATCCTGACACACATCAACAAGCCTTCTTGTAAGGTAACCTGCGTCGGCAGTTTTAAGTGCTGTGTCTGCAAGGCCCTTTCTGGAACCGTGTGTGGAAATTGAGTACTCAATAACCGATAATCCCTCTTTCAGGGAACTTATGATCGGGGTTTCAATAGTCTCGCCTATCTCACCAACAAGCTTTTTCTTGGGTTTGGCCATAAGCCCCCTCATCCCGGCGAGCTGACGAACCTGCTCAACACTTCCACGAGCTCCAGAGTTGGCCATGAGGTAGATAGGGTTAAAACCGTGATTGTCGTGGCTGAGCTGCTCCATCATGGAGTTCTTTACATCTTCGGTGGCTTTTGACCACACATCGATGACCTTGTTGTACCTGTCACTCTCGGTCATCTCACCCTTGCGGGATGCAAACTCGATCTGAGCAACGCGGCTGGTACTCTCGCTGATAATTTCCTTCTTGGCATCCGGTATGATCATGTCGTCCATACCAACCGTGAGCCCGCATGTTGTGCTGTACTTGAAACCCAGATCCTTGAGATTATCAAGGAAAACTGCTGTTTTTACAGCGCCAAGCTCGGTGAAACACCTGGAAACCATGCGGTTAAGGCCTTTTTTTCCAAACACCTTCGCATGGGAATCCGTAAGACCATTGGCCATTATGTATCCCATTCCCTCTGGAACGATGGAATTGAAAATGACCTGTCCGGGAATTGTGTAATCCTTCCAGTACTTGGGCTGGCGTCTCTCACCTTTGGAGTTCGTCTCCTTGATGTTGTTGATACCACGGATCTTTATTCTCGAATGAAGATTAACCTTCCCGGCGTCCAGTGCACCAATAACCTCTTCTCTGGACGCGAAAATCATACCCTCACCCTTGTCTCCGGCAAGCGGTTTTGTGATGTAGTATGCGCCTATAACGATATCATGGCTGGGAGAAGCAACCGGTTCTCCGCTGGAAGGCTGAAGAATGTTACGGCTTCCAAGCATCAGAACACGGGCTTCTATCTGTGCTTCGGCAGACAGAGGCAGGTGAACCGCCATCTGATCACCGTCGAAGTCGGCGTTGAACGCCGCACAGGCCAGAGGGTGAAGCCTTATAGCAAGACCTTCCACCAGAACCGGCTCGAACGCCTGTATACCAAGTCTGTGCAGTGTAGGTGCCCTGTTCAGTAATACAGGATGGTTTGCAATTACCTCTTCAAGAATTGCCCATACAATCTCATCTTTGTCTTCAACCTGCTTCTGGGCCATCTTCACCTTGTCACCTGTAAGCCTGGCCAGCCTGCCAACCACAAAGGGCTTGAACAGCTCCAGAGCCATGGTTTTAGGAAGACCGCACTGGTGCATCTTAAGCTCAGGGCCAACAACGATAACCGAACGGCCGGAGTAGTCAACACGCTTTCCAAGAAGGTTCTGACGGAACCTTCCGCGCTTGCCCTTGAGCAGATCGGAAAGGCTTCGGAGTGGACGCATTCCCGCACCTTTTACAGGCTTTCTTCTGCTACCGTTGTCCAGAACAGCATCAACAGCCTCCTGCAGCATTCTCTTCTCGTTTCGAAGGATCACATCAGGAGCTTGAAGATCCAGAAGCCTGAGAAGCCTGTTGTTTCTGTTGATTACCCGTCTGTAAAGATCGTTGAGATCGCTGGAGGCGAACCTGCCGCCTTCAAGGGGAACCAGAGGCCTGAGATCCGGCGGAAGTACAGGCAGAACCCTGAGAATCATCCATTCCGGCTTGTTGTCACTCTTTGACTGTTCAAAGGCGACAACTTCCTTCAGGCGCTTGAGGTTCTTCTGTCTCCGACTCTGTGTTGTTTCGTTGGCGATGCTGGTGCGAAGGGTGGCAGCAAGCTCATCCAGGTCTATTTCAGACAAAAGGCTTGTTACCGCTTCTGCTCCCATTCCCACGGTGAATGCATCTTCACCGTAGGTTTCTCTTGCGGCGTAGTAGTCCTCGTCATCCAGAACTTTTCCCGGTTTAAGAGAGGGATGTTCACTGGTGATCACTATATAGGATTCGTAGTAAAGAACCCGTTCAAGGTTCAAGTTTGTGATATCCAGAAGTTTGTTGATTTTACGACTCTTGAAGTACCAGATATGCGACACAGGAACTGCAAGTTCTATGTGCCCCATTCGGCTTCTTCTCACCCGGGAATGGGTTACTTCAACACCGCACCTGTCGCACTTGACTCCTCTGTAACGAGGTTTCTTGTACCTTCCGCAACTGCATTCCCAGTCTTTAACCGGACCGAATATCTTTTCGCAGAAAAGACCGTCCGGTTCAGGTTTGTAACTGCGGTAATTTATGGTTTCAGCTTTTGTCACCTCTCCGTATGACCATTCCTTGATGGTTTCCGGAGAAGCCAGACTGATTCTGATACCAGAAAAATCAGCAGGGAATGTATTGGCATCTCTCAGGGAATGTGAATCAAGCATTCTACCTCTCCCTCTCTTCAGTCATGTCAAGTTCGACATCCAGAGCAAGACTTCTCATTTCACTGAGAAGAACATTGAACGCCTCTGGCGTTCCTCTGGTTTCGACATTTCTTCCATGAACAATTGCCTTGTAAGCTTCAGTACGCCCGTCCACATCATCACTCTTGATGGTCAGCATTTCCTGAAGGCAGTGTGACGCTCCGTACGCTTCAAGAGCCCAGACTTCCATCTCGCCCAGTCGCTGACCACCGTTCTGAGCTTTACCGCCCAGAGGCTGTTGTGTTACCATGGCGTATGGGCCTGTTGATCTTGCATGTATTTTGTCTTCAACCTGGTGTGCCAGCTTCAGCATGTACATTCTTCCCACTGTAACCCGCTGGTCAAAAGGATCTCCGGTTCTGCCGTCGTAAAGCACTGTTTTGCCATCACGGTCGAGACCGGCCTCCTCCAGGAGATCTGCTATCTTTTCATTGCTTACACTGTCGAAAACCGGGGTAATAGTGTTGACTCCCAGTTCTCCCGCAGCCATACCCAGGTTCGTTTCCATAATCTGCCCGACATTCATCCTGCTGGGAACACCAAGAGGATTAAGGCAGATGTCCACAGGGGTACCATCGGGAAGGTAAGGCATGTCTTCTTCTGGAACAATGATGCTCACAACACCCTTGTTACCGTGTCGACCTGCCATTTTGTCACCGATCCGCAGTTTGCGCCGTTTAGCAATGTAAACCTTCACAAGCCTGGTTACACCGGGCTTCAGCTCGTCTCCGCGGTGAAGTCTGTCTTCTATATCCTGGTACTTGTCGTTGAGTTCTTTGAGCTTGTTCTCCGCGCTGCGAAGTATTCTTCTGGCTCTGTCATCCACAACAAGGTCTTCAACCAGCTGCCTGTTGAAATCAAGATCGGTAAAATCTATCTTCTTCAGGAAAGTAGCGGTTACTTTTCTGCCCTCGGGAATAAGCTGTTCTCCGGTTACTCCGTCGATGAAAGTTGCCGCCTTCTGTCCGCTGAGAACATCACGAAGCATGGCGTCCCGGTTGGCAAACAACCTTTTTTCGCTGTCCATCCGCTCTTCCCGGAGAGCATCAACACGGGATTCTATCTCCCGCCTGCCTCTTTCGGTATCATCTCTGCGAGAATAAACCTTCACATCAACCACAATACCGGACATACCAACAGGAGCCTTCAGCGAAGTATCTTTCACATCGCTGGCTCTCTTTCCGAAGATTGCCCTGATAAGACGCTCTTCCGGAGAAAGATCCTGCTCGCCTTTGGGGCTGACCTTTCCTACAAGAATATCTCCTGCTCTTACCCTGGAACCAACACGGACAATACCGTTATCAGCAAGATTGCGCATTGCTATACGCTTTTCCGTGGCGTTGGGCAGATCAAAAGTGAGTTCCTCCGGGCCGAGTTTTGTCTCGCGGAACTGTGTTTCCAGTTCCACAATGTGAACAGATGTAAAAGTGTCGTCCTTAACCACCCTCTCACTTACAACAATGGCATCCTCGAAGTTGTAACCGTTCCATGGTGTGAAGGCAACAAGAGAATTCACGCCAATGGCAAGTCTGCCGTTCTTTGTTGCCATTCCATCAGCCAGTATATCGCCCTTCTCAACAGCATCACCCACAGCGACCAGAGGTTTCTGGTTAACGCAGGTATCCTGATTTGAGCGCTCAAACTTTCTTAATCTGTAAACATCGTCTCTGTCAAAGTCGTATTCGTCACCATCAGCTTTTATCACGACTTTCCCAGAGTCAACATGCGTAATAACACCGGCTCTGCCGGCGGTAACCAGAGCACCTGAGTCTCTTGCTGCAATCTCCTCCATGCCTGTTCCAACCAGCGGGTCTTCCGTAAACAGAAGAGGCACTGCCTGCCGCTGCATATTTGAACCCATGAGTGCCCTGTTGGCATCATCATGCTCAAGGAACGGGATCAGAGCTGCAGACAAACCAACCAGCTGCATTGGACTTACATCAATGTATTCCACTTCCTCCGGTGTAACCATGGGGAAGTTACCGGCCTTTCTGGCCCTTACCAGAGGACCCACCAGCCTGTTGTTCTCATCAAGAATGGAATCTGCCTCAGCTACTGTGGTTCTGTCTTCCTTGTCTGCAGAAAGGTAGGACACCTCGTTGGTTACTTTTCCGTTGATCACCCGTCTGTAGGGTGTCTCCAGGAATCCAAACCTGTTTATAGAGGCATAAACGGAGAGTGTGGTGATAAGACCGATGTTGGGTCCCTCCGGTGTTTCCACGGGACAAACGCGTCCGTAATGGGTGTGGTGGACATCCCTTACATCGAAACCGGCTCTCTCCCTTGTAAGTCCGCCTTCTCCCAGAGCACTGGTTCTGCGTTTGTGGGTAAGCTCTGCCAGGGGATTAGTCTGCTCCATGAACTGAGAAAGCTGGCTCTGACCGAAGAAGGAATTTATAACGCTGGAAAGTGTTCGGGAATTTACCAGATCCTGCGGTCTGAGCTTTTCTCTGTCCTGCTGTCCCATTCTATCTTTTATCGTTCTGGCCATTCTGGCCAGCCCCTTGGAAAACTCCTGACCCAGGAGCTCACCTACGGTTTTAACTCTTCTGTTGCCCAGATGATCAATATCATCTGTAACATTTGTTCCCTCACGGAGACGGATAAGGTTGTCTACAATTGCAACGAGATCCGGAACGGTAAGGGTCAATTTGTCCATTGAAGTAGTGATGTTCAATCTCTCGTTCAGCTTGTAACGGCCAACCTCACTGAGACTGTACCGCTTGCTGTCAAAGAACATGGATCTGAGATAGCTTCTTGCGTGGTCCAGCGAAGGAGCATCTGTCCCGCGGAGAGCCTCGTATATCCACATAGTGGCAGAAGCTTCGCTTTTTTCAACACCGGCGCCAAGAGCTGCTTCCTCTTTAGCCAGTGTACGGCGAATACTGTCTATACTGTGCTGGTTGTTACGGGGTTCAAGAAATCTGATGGTTTCCACTCCTGCTTCCAGAAGCTTTTCCAGTTTCTCCGCGCTCTCAACAGGCTCATCGCATCTTACAAGAAATTCACCTGTTTCCGCGTCAATAATGTCTTCCGCAAAGGATTTGTGTACTATCTCAGAAACCTTTGACTGCCTTTTCAGCACTGAAGCAAGATTTTTTTCCTGAACCGGGTAGAAGGAAGCAAGTATCTCTGACTCTGAACTCAATCCCAGAGCCCTCAGAAGCATGGTTATAGGAATACGCTTGGGCTTCTTGTCAATATTGGCAAAAATTACATCGTTGGAATCGAGTGTTAAATCAAGCCAGGAACCCTTCTGAGGGATAACCCGTGCTGTGCATACTCTTCGACCTCTGGGCTGGGTTTTTTCTTCAAAAAACACTCCCGGACTTCGGTGGAGCTGACTGACAATAACACGCTCGGCACCGTTGATAATAAACGAACCGTTCTTTGTCATCTGCGGCAACTCTCCCAGGAAGGTTCCCTGATCGACCGCCATTTTCATGACAAGTGTTTCCGGGTCTCTTGTCACAAGCCGCATTGTGGCATTCAGAGGTGCGGAATACGTTACGCCTCGCTCAACAGCTTCGCGCATCGAGTGTCTTGGACGACCAATATCGTAACTTACATACTCCAGAGAGAACTCCTTTGTAGAACTCTCTATGGGAAAAGTGTCTATCAAAATCTTGTGAAGCCCCTGGGGGAGCCTCTCATCAGGTTTAACATCCGCCTGAAGAAAATTATCGAACGATTCCTTCTGTACTCTCAATAAGTCAGGAACTCTTATAGCCGGCTTCACGCGGGCAAAATTCCTCATAGGTCTCGTTTTTTTCACTGCCACTCCTCTACACTGCTCCTGTACCGAAATAAGCTGACTAGCGGTATGTCACGAAATTCTTACCAGTACTGTTTTAGAACCCGGCAGGAATTCCGGGAATTAGGGGCTGAAGGCGGGAGAAGTAGTACTCTCCTCCCGCCGTCAGTATAGGTAATCCGGTATCTACTTGAGAACAGCGGTTCCACCGGCCTCTTCGAGCTGTTTCTTGACCTCTTCGGCCTCTGGCTTCTCTACGCCCTCTTTGATCTTGGATGGAACACCGTCTACGAGATCCTTGGCCTCTTTGAGACCAAGACCTGTAAGCTCGCGCACAACCTTGATCACGGCGATCTTCTTGGCGCCAAAGCTTTCAAGAACAACATCAAATTCGCTCTGCTCTTCAGCGGCCTCGCCGGCAGGGCCGGCGGCGGCTACTGCTACTGCAGGTGCCGCAGCTGAAACACCGAACTTGTCTTCCATTTCCTTCACAAGCTCTGCGAGCTCGAGAACGGTCATGTTTGAAATAGCCTCGATGACCGTGGCCTTTCTGTCTTCACTCATCGTATTTCCTCCGTACTTCGCGGAATTCCTGTGAACTCCGTGTTGCTATTGTTCAAGTTATTCTTTACCCTCAGTAATGGCATTAACAGCGTAAAGGAACTTTCTGATAACACCACTGGTAACCATTACAAAGCCCTGCAGAGGTGAATTCATTGAACCAATCACCCTGGCAATAAGCTCATCCTTACCTGGCATGTCAGCCAGACTGACAACATCATCTGCACTGAAGGTCTTACCGGATACAAATCCGCCCTTCATGACAAGCAATCCCTTGTGAGCTTTCGAAAAAGCCTTGATGATTCTTGCCGGTGCCACTTCATCTTCGCTGTAAGCAATGGCAGTGGGACCATTCAGAAGACCGAATATCTCCTCACTGGCATCTATACCTATCTCTTCGAAAGCACGCTTAAGAAGAGTGTTCTTAACTACAGTAAAAACTACGCCGGCCTCCCGCATCTGAATACGCAGTTCAGTCATGTCTTCCACATTGATACCGGTAAAATCTGCCAGTATGACAGAGCCGGAATCTCCGAGACCACCGTTAAGATCGGAGACAACGACTTCTTTATGGCTTCTTGTAATACTCATCGTCGTAACTCCTTTCTATCTGAGCAATGCCCGGATATCGTTGATATCCACGCGGATTCCCGGACCCATGGTTGAAGAGACAGACATGTTCTTGAGGTAACGTCCCTTAACCGATGCCGGTTTAAGCTGAATAACCTTCTCCATAAAGGTAAGGATATTCTCTTTGAGAGCATCCTCTTCAAAGCTTGCTTTGCCAACAGGAACATGCACATTACCGGTTTTGTCAACCCTGAAACTGATCTTGCCAGCCTTGGCATCTTTCACCGCTGTACCGACTTCCATGGTAACTGTACCGGTTTTAGGGTTGGGCATAAGCCCTCGGGGTCCAAGGACCCTTCCAAGCTTTCCGACAACACCCATCATATCAGGCGAAGCAACAACAACATCGAACTCAAGCCAGCCGTCGGTGATCTTTTTGGCTGTTTCCTCGTCTCCGATGTAATCTGCCCCTGCTGCTTTTGCCTCCTCTGCCTTGTCGCCCCTGGCGAAAGCAAGAACGCGAACAACCTTTCCCGTTCCGTGGGGAAGCATACAGGTGCCTCGAACAACCTGATCGCTGTACTTCGGATCCACTCCGAGGTTACACGCAATCTCGATAGTTTCGTTGAACTTTGCTGTGGCAAGCTGTTTGATCGCTTTCACAGTCTCCTCGAGAGTGTAGCTCTTCTCCCTGTCAATGGCTTCCCGGGCTTTGGCGAATCTTTTACTTTTAGCCATCCACCACCTCCAGACCCATGCTGCGCGCAGTACCTGCTATCATTCTGATAGCCGCTTCTTCCGACGCTGCATTCAGGTCTTTTTCTTTCAGCTTCGCAATCTCTCTGCACTGATCAACAGTAACAGTACCAACCTTTTCGCGGTTGGATTCAGCAGATCCCTTGGCTAACCCTGCTGCTCTTTTCAGCAGTACTGAAGCAGGGGGGGACTTGAGTATAAAGGTAAAGCTTCTGTCTTTGTAGACAGTTACCACCGCAGGAACGATAAGTCCTTCTTTACCCTGGGTTCGGGCGTTGAAGTCCTTACAGAACCCGGCCAGATTTATTCCGTACTGACCGAGAGCCGGGCCAACCGGTGGTGCCGGTGTAGCCTTGCCTGCAGGGAGCTGAAGCTTTACCACGCCCAAGATTTTCTTGGCCATGGTTACTCCTTTCTGCTGCCGACCCCTCCCCTTACTGGGGCAGACAGTAGTTTACCGGATTATACGATACAAGGCTGAGGGTTCCGGTGTCCCCTCAAACCATCCTGACTTGCTTGTAATCTATTTCCACAGGCGCTTTCCGCCCGAAGATGGTAAATATTATCTTAACCTTACCGCGTTCGGCATTTATACTTTCCACGACACCAGTGAAGTTCCTGAACGGTCCGTCTGTGACCCTGACCGTCTGCCCGACCTTAAACTGAATCCGCACAACCTTCTTGTCGGCAGCACCTGTTGTCTGGCCCTGAATTCTTTTCATATCCAGTGATGTAAGCGGTACAGGCTTTCCCCTGTTCATAGGAGGAAATCCACTGACATTATTCATAGCTCTAATGTCCATAATTATCTCGTCAGAGATCTCCAGCTGAACAAAGACATAACCTGGATAAAGCTTCTTTTCCCTGGTGTACTCCTTGCCGTTCTTCCTGTGGGTTATCTCTTCAGTGGGAATAAGTGTTTTGCCTATCCGCCCGGGATAACGCCTGAGGAGCTGACCTTCAAGAAACTTGGCGACCCTCTGCTCGTACCCGGAAAAAGAGTGAACCACATACCACTTGAAGTTGACATTTTCCTCTTCAGGCTCAGCAACGACCTCGGCTGCATCGCTATTTTTGTTCTCAAACGGTTCTACCGTCATCGTATACCTTTCTCTGAAGAGTAATATCAGCCCAGAAGTCTAAGCAGACCTGTCATGGTCAGTGCCGTAAATTTGTCAACAACAAATATCCAGAGAGCGACAACCGCCACTGCACCGATAACGACCCAGGTGGAAGAAATAGCCTCGTCGCGGCTGGGCCATGCCACCTTGATCATTTCAGCCTTTACCTCTCCGAAAAACACTGCAACAACTTTCCACCATTTGATGATAAAATTGTTTTCCTTTGCAGTCTTTGCTGCTTTTGCAGCCATTTCCCCGTCCTTTCGGCATCTCTGCCAGTCACTTTTTCGAAGAGCGGCTGGCAGGGCAGGAAGGACTTGAACCCTCAACCTCCGGATTTGGAGTCCGGTGCACTGCCAATTGTGCTACTGCCCTGCGGCGCTCTTCCAGTCAGTACTGCCTATTTACCTTCTCTGTGCAGAGTGTGCTTTCTGCAGAAGCGGCAGTACTTCTTAAGCTCCATCCGCTCGGGATGGGTCCTCTTGTTCTTGGTAGTGGAGTAGTTTCTACGCTTGCACTCGGTGCATGCCAGTGTTACTATTATTCTCACCGCTGACCTACTTTATAACCTTGGTTACCACACCGGCACCTACTGTACGTCCACCTTCGCGAATAGCGAAACGCAGACCCTCTTCCATGGCGATGGGAGTGATAAGCTCAACTATCATCTTCACATTGTCTCCAGGCATGATCATTTCCATACCCTCAGGGAGACTTATTGCTCCGGTAACATCTGTTGTTCTGAAGTAGAACTGGGGTCTGTAACCATTGAAGAACGGCTTGTGACGGCCACCCTCCTTCTGGCTGAGAATGTAGACCTCTCCCTCGAACTTGGTGTGAGGTGTGATCGAACCTGGCTTGGCGATAACCTGACCACGCTCAATCTCATCTTTTGCTACACCGCGAAGAAGAAGACCAACATTGTCGCCGGCCATACCCTCGTCGAGAATCTTACGGAACATCTCTACACCTGTGCAGACGGTGGGTCTGGTTTCACGGATTCCCACAAGCTCGACCTTGTCCTGAGTGTGAACCACACCACGCTCTATACGGCCTGTTGCAACAGTACCGCGACCGGGGATCGAGAACACATCTTCAACCGGCATAAGGAAAGGCTTGTCTGTATCGCGTTCCGGAGTTGGAATCCAGGAATCAACGGCTTCCATGAGCTCGTAGATACACTTGGCATCAGGATCATCAGGAGCACCTGTGCTGTTGAGTGCCTTCAGAGCAGAACCACGGATAATAGGGCTGTCTTCCTCGAACTTGTACTTCTCAAGAAGCTCCTGCACTTCCATCTCCACAAGCTCGATAAGCTCGTCATCATCAACCATGTCTACCTTGTTGAGGAAAACAACCATTCTCGGAACGTTAACCTGGCGGGCAAGAAGAACGTGCTCTTTTGTCTGAGCCATGACACCGTCATTGGCACCGATAACAAGAATTGCACCATCCATCTGGGCAGCACCAGTGATCATGTTCTTGATGTAATCAGCGTGACCAGGACAGTCTACATGGGCATAGTGCCTGTTGTCGGTCTCGTATTCCTGGTGAGAAGTTGCAATCGTTATACCACGGGCCTTCTCTTCGGGAGCGTTGTCGATCTGGTCAAATGCCACGTACTTCACATTTTCGTTCTGTGTAGCCAGACACTTGGTGATTGCAGCGGTAAGAGTTGTCTTACCGTGATCAATGTGACCGATGGTACCCACATTCACATGAGGTTTGGTCCTCTCAAATTTTTCTTTAGCCATAAGCTACTCCTAACTCCCGGCAAGGGGTTCAGTCATCCACCCGTTTATGTAACATACCTGTCGCCGAACATACAAAGATCTCAGTGGAGCCCACGAGCAGGATTGAACTGCTGACCTCGTCCTTACCAAGGACGCGCTCTACCGACTGAGCTACGTGGGCGCCCAAAACCTGCACGGCCTCCTGTGGTTCTGGAGCGGGAGACGAGCCTCGAACTCGCGACCCTCAGCTTGGAAGGCTGATGCTCTGCCAACTGAGCTACTCCCGCTCTGAACTGTGGTGGCGAGGGGTGGATTTGAACCACCGAAGGCATCCGCCAACAGATTTACAGTCTGCCCCCTTTGACCACTCGGGAACCTCGCCACTATACCTTTATGCTGCAACGCTTTCGCGTATTATTTCGTCCTGGAGCTGGCGATGGGACTTGAACCCGCAACCTGCTGATTACAAATCAGCTGCTCTACCAATTGAGCTACGCCAGCGCAGGACAGCGATAATACTATTACGCGAAATGCCCGTCAAGTCTCATTCTACGCAAAATCGAGTACCTGTTGCCCGGGCTGTTTTTTGTTCATAATTCATACTGGGACAGCAAAACTTTTTACGGATTGGAGACAAGGATAATATGAGTAAAACCGGTGTTTCCGCAACTGTTCTGCTGGCTGCAGTTGTGCTTTTTTCAGCCTGCGGTAATGAAGATCCCATTCCCGAGCTGCAGCTGGTTCCTGCTACTACTCTGCTTCATGTACACATGGAACCTGGCTTGAATAACAATTTAACTTCCTTTGCCGGAAGCAGCTTCAACGGTTTTGTTCTTGCAGATTCTCTGCTGAACAAAGGCCCTCTGGGCGTTTCCCTTGTAGGCATAGACATTTCAACGCTGAACCCGCAGCTTCTTCTCCTCACGCGATACGCAACAGCAGAATATGCAACAGCCCTTACAGCAAGAGTTCTCAACCTCGATCCCAGACAGGAGCAGGACCGGGTGGATCTTGTTTCCGAACACGGGTATGCCCGGGCGTCTGTAACACAGCGTGACGGATGGACAGCAATCTACATAGGACCTGCTCCTCATGTAACACTGGGAAACTGGCTTGACCTGGATAAAGACAATTCTCTTGCTGCAGACACATCACTGTTAAAAGTTATTCCTGAAGACAGACACATTACTGTACTCTTTCCAGAGAACCTGTTCGGATTTCTTTCTCTTCTGCCTCTGGAAAGACAGATTCCATGGTGGACAGACTATGAGACCATGGCGAACAGAGTCAGACCTGCGGCTCTTTCTGTGTCTGTTTCCTGGCCGGAACCGGATACAGATGAACCTGTTAAGGCCGGGGTAATGCTTGCCAGACGCGACGGAGGTGTAAGCACCATAGAAATTTCTATTTCCGACACACACATAGATGCCGACAGTTGTTTTGCCCTGCTGCTTAGTGTGGCAGAAGGGAGTTTCTAGATGAGTAAACCTCTGATAGAGGCAAAGTCAATTGTAAGGAGTTTCCAGAACATCAAAGTTCTTGACCACACGGACTTCAGCCTGTCAAAAGGAGAATTTGTCGCCGTTACAGGCAGAAGCGGGGCGGGAAAATCAACACTGCTGGGGGTACTGGGAGCCCTTGACCCCGGCTTTACCGGAAAACTGCTTATCAACGGAGTTGACGCAGCAAAAGCATCTCCATCGGAACTGGCAGAACTCAGAAGAGAATTCATGGGCTATATCTTCCAGGACTTTCATCTCCTCCCCAACCTCAGTGCCATGGACAATACCATTCTCCCTGCAGTTTTCAGTGGAACAGACTCCCGCGAAGTAAAAGAACACGCTTCTTCAATTCTTTCAAGGCTGGGTCTCCGTCACGACAACACACCTACCAGATTCCTGTCAAGAGGAGAGAGACAGAGGGTTGCCTCAGCCAGAGCGCTGGTAAACAACCCTCAGGTTCTTATGGCTGACGAGCCTTCAGCAAGCCTTGACGAGGAGAGCGAATCAACTCTGTTCGACATGCTGGACATTCTACGGAAGGAGAACGGCTTCGCTATCATCGCTGTTCTCCACTCAAAGAGAATACTGTCACGGGCAGACAGAGTTCTGGAATTGAAAGAAGGTGTGCTTTATGAAAAACATGCGTAAAGCCATATCCCTCTGGAACCGGGGTCACTGGAAAGACTATGTTTTCAGTCAGGGCATGCTTCTTGTCGCCTCTCTTCTTCTTGTTTTCTTTATTTCCATAGGGCTCGGCGTGGGGAATATTCTTCAGCGCTTTCTCTCTTCAGACCTCCCGGAAGAGCAGGTCCGTATCACTCCACAGGGAGTTCAGGCAGGGTTTTTCCAGACTGAGAGAGGCGGCACTGAAATAACTTCAGATATCCTCGATTCCCTCTCTGCCCTTCCCCAGGTTGAAAGAATTGATCCCCAGGTATATGCCCATGTTCCTGCATACCTGCGCGGGCTTCTGGGCGGACAGAACTACTACACTGATATCACCCTGGAAGGGGTTTCAAGCGCATTTGTACCGGATTCAATGCTGGAATACATTGACTGGGAATACACACTGAGTGACAGCTCTTCAAAACCTCTTCCCATAATTCTGAGCGAAAACCTGCTTGTTCTGTACAATGCAGGTTTTGCAGAATCAAACGGGCTGATGGGTCTTACCCCTGAAGGTGTCATAGGACTTGAAGTCCAGGTGAATGTTGGCAGCAGCTCAATCGCTTCACTGCCTGCACCATCTGTGAATCTCCGGGCCGAAATTGTTGGGACCTCAAGAAACATGGCACTGTTTGCACTGGCAGTTCCAATTGAGTTCGTTGAAGAAGTCAACTCCCTTTACCTGCCTGACGATAAGCACACATACAGTGCTCTTATGGTTACCGCTGTGGAGGCGGAAGATGTTCCATCAATCGTGCATTACGCCGAGGGAATGGGGCTTTCAGCGGAAACCCGCCGGGGAATAGCTCAGAAGGCTGAAATTCTGGTCAGCGTTGTTACGGCGGCTCTTGGAGCGCTTGCCGCAGCAATACTGTTCTCTGCTGTTGCCAGCGCCATACACACTCTGGTTGCCGACCTCAAGAACAGATCGTATGCGCTGGGCGTTCTTGTCGCCCTGGGGACCAGAAGGGACAGGCTTGTATCTGTGTTTGCTTTCCAGATATTTTTTATGTCTCTGATCAGCACAGTGTCAGGGGGGCTTCTGGGGTGCGGTCTGGCCTATATTGTGAGTTCAACCCTGCTGAACCTGCTGCCTGTACTCAAGATGGCTGTAAGTTCCCTGGCTGTGTTCCCGGTAGGCTGGCTTTCTGCCGGACTGGGTCTTGTGCTTTCAGTTTCAACAGTTTCAGCGTGGTTCTTTTTCAGGAAAATACTGTCAACACCTGTTACAGAACTGCTAAGAAGGTAAACGGAGGATAAAATGAAATTTTCAGTTGTTGCGCTGCTGCTTACTGCTCTGACTGCAACGGCACAGTACCCGGACTTTTTTCTGGGGTCAGTCTCTGTGGGGCAGAATCCGACGGATGTGTGCCTGTCTCCTGATGGAAACAGAGCGTATGTGGCTGTTGGATTCGGGTTTGCCACGGTTATTGATATAAACGATTACTCCGACTTTTCTCTGGCGGGTCTTGTAAGCATAGACGGTGAGCCTGTTACCCTGCAGTGCGATGTTTCCGGCGACTATCTGTTTGTTGCAGACACGGAAAACAATCTCGTTCATGTTGTAGACACTTCCGATCTATCCATTGTGAAAGATTTCGACATCCAGCCGGATCCTTCTGATATGGTTCTGTCTCCACAGGAAAACAGGATCTACCTCTCCCATGAAAGCGGAATGATCACCGTTATCGATACACAGAACCAGGAGGTAACTGATGTTTTCTGGGCAGGATCCGAGATAAATTCCATGGCCATAACTCCTTCTGACAGCCTGATCTTCGCAGCAGACGACGAGAGCCCGGAGGAAGCGGCAATAAACACTTCCACCGGTGCGGTTACACACTTCAGCAGCGGTATAGACAGTTACGGATGCACTGTTTCCGGTGACGGCTCCAGACTGTTCCTCTCGTGCCTCTCATGGGAACTTATCGAAGTGGTAGACACGCAGTCTTTCACCGTTGAAACAACTGTGGCCTGCCCTGGGAACACCCCTGGGAAAATGGCAGCTCTTCCTGACCTTCCGTATCTCTACGGAGTGTGCCAGGATCAGAATTCTATTACGGTTATTGGAACAGACGATCTTGCAGTAAAAGGTGATATTGCTGTTACCGGAGGACCGACGAATATCGCAGTACACCCGGACGGAGAAAGACTGTTCGTGGTGTGCACGGGAGACAACAAACTGAAGGTTTTCGGGTTTGACCCCTCCGGCATTGCCCCCCGGAACACTGAACTTACCCTCGGGGTGCTCAATTCCCCGTCATCGTCACCATCACTGATTATCTCATCCACCAGTCCCGGGTATGCAGATATCAGAATCTTCGATGTTGCCGGAAGAACAGTCCAGACAGAGTATTTTGCAGTGGCTCCGGGAACGGCAAACAGGATCCTGATTGACAACCTGCCCCAGGGTGTGTTTGCTGCAACCGTCTCCATGGAAGGCCGCTCCTGCCAGGCGAGGCTTGTTGTTCTTCCCCGTTAAATACAGGTGTGCGCCAGAAACACAGTTGACAGGCTTTCCCCGGGGGCTGTGTTTTCGCCTGCCACAGTAATTTCATTGCCGTCCTGACACAACATAAAAAGTGGCTTCTGGTTCCCAGGGTACTCAACCTGCATTCCTGTAGCAGTGCTGTCGGAACAATCAATCACCACCAGCAGAACATCACTGTCAAGCACTCCGAAGTCGCTTTCAACTGCAGTCCATCCCAGAACAAGATAATTCCCATCAGGCAGAATTGCAGCAGACTGAAATGAGGTGTGATCCTGATACCAGTCTACACGGCGCCACAGTTCTTCCCCGGAACTGTCAATGCTGACAAGCAGCCCTCTGTACTGAAGTGTAGAGCTCTGTGTTACCGTTCCGATACACAGAAAACCTCCATCCTCCAGTTCCATGATGTCTGTGAGTTCTGCGGTGACACCGGCATCCTGTTCAATCACACGGCTCCACAGAACCTGTCCGTTCCCGTCCAGTCTGTAAACACGGAGTTCTGCTGTGTCTGAATCTGACACACTCAGAATACAGCCTCCGTCCGCGATGGGTTCTATGGAAGCTATTGTTATTCCTTGTGTTCCATCTACAGCAAAACGAGAGTTGATATTAACGATTTCACCTCTGTCCAACATACCGTAAACCTGTGTGTCAGCAGGTATCAGGGAATCCGGCTGATTGTATACGGCTACGGAAGTTGTGCTGTCTGTAAACATGCCGCATGTAAACTGCTGCCAGCGCAGAACACGGTCGGGAATATCTGCATGAACGGCGCTGGATAGAATCAGAATTGACAGCACCACATGGGGTTTCACTGGAATCTCAGCCTTATGTAAACCTCTGAATCAAGTTTCTTCCAGCTTTCTACAACAGGAGTACGGGTATAGTCCAGTGATGTGCCCAGAACAAGGGATATCCTTTTAGACATGTTGAATTCGATCTCACCCACTGCATCTGCAACCAGAAGATCAATATTCCCCGGGGGAAGATAAACACTGCTGGAAAGCCACAGAGAGGGAAGCCATGAATGTGAGCTGGAAGCCCAGGTGCTCAGAGAGGCGAATGCAGTTAACTCATTTGTTCTTCCCTGGCTTGTACTCCATTTTGTGTTAACCAGACCCGCTCCCGCTTCCGGGGCGAACCATATCCAGGAAGCAGGCCAGCTTTTCCAGCCAGCAGCGAGATACGAGCTTACCTGCCATGGACGAACTGTAATCGGCTGTCTGTCCCAGCTGGTGCTGGCCCCCGCGTACAGATGATCTGTAAGAAAGTGTTCCGTGGAAAGAGAGGCCCATGCAGTTTTGCGTATGTCTCTTCCGTCCTTTATCTCCGAACGGAGATTGACCTCCAGTGAAACTGAGCTTCCCAGAGAACCATAGTCGAACGATGCGTCTCCGCCACCGCCGTAGAACTGCTCATCGGTGTTACCTCCGGTGGAAGACAGGTCAAGCCATGCACTCCAGTTAAAAGCCCTGGCCCTGCCTCTCTGATATTCTGGATTGTAGTTCTCACTGCTGATGTACCGTAGCCTGTCCTCTGCATAAGGGTATCCCGGTTCGATGCGAAGAGCTTCAAGATATCTGTCCAGTGCACCGGACGGGTTTCCCCTGTTCTCTTCAATCAACCCCAGGTAGCAGATGGCATACACCGACTGCGGATTCCGCTCTACCACCTGAAGAAGAAATTCTCCTGCCTTCTCCAGCTGATCGTCGAACAGGTATGCCTCTGCCAGAGCGGTGGTAAGGCTCTCGTTCCAGGGAAATCCTGCATAAGTTTCCGTGAGAAGCTGTATTGCTTCGTCTGTCATGTTCTGATCGTAATAGAAATCGGCAACCCGAACAGCAATCTGATAGTCGTCGGTACCGTTCTGAAGAGCAAGCTGATAACACTGATTCTGCCTGTATGTGTTCCCAAGAGCTCCAAACAGCTCACCCAGGTTGATCAGCTGCCATGGATCTTCAGGTGGCGAGAACAGCGCTCTGCCGGCAAATTCTTCGGAAAGCTCTGTGTAGTGACCGTAGTAAGCGCTCCAGCCTGCTGAAACCCATGCATCAGGCCATCTGTTCAGCATGCTTTCCTCAATCTGCCAGGTGTTCCCGTCTGAAGGGCCATGAAGTACCAGCCGTTCAGCAGATACAACAGCTGAGTCGCCGCTGAGTGAGAGATATCTGTTGAGGGAAACCAGTGCCTTCTTCGGCTCTCCGTTCCTTCTCTGTACCCTTGCCAGGTTAAGCCAGCCCATGGAAAAATCCTCATCAATTGCCACAGCAGTTGAGAAACAGTTTCCAGCCGAATCGAAAAGCATTTCCTCAACAGCAATACCGCCCAGTTCTCCCCATATCCATGCGTCCTGCTGATCCAGCGTACCGAGGGCATCACTGTACCACAAAGCAGCGGTATGACTGTCACCGTCGATGTTGTAAATGTCTCCTCTCCGCTGCCAGCCGTACAGGTACTGGTCATCAATACACAGGCTTTCTTCGTATACCTCCGCAGCCTCGCGGTACATTGCTCTGTTCTCAAGAACCCAACCCAGTTCACCGTAAAGCCACGGTTGGGGGTCAAGTTCTATACACCGCCTGAGAGCGGTCTCTGCTGCTGAATAATTCTCTTTCGATTCATAAAGGAAAGCAAGCTCCTGCCATGCCTGAATGTAGTCCGGATCAACCTGCACAGCATGTTCAAACAGTTCCCGGGAGTATGAGGGCTGTGTGTTGATTCTTAGTTTTGCAAGCTGATACAGAGACCACGAGTCATCCGGTGTGAATTCCAGCGCTCTGCTGAAAAAGCTGTCTGCCAGATCGGCCCTTTCTTCGACGAGGAAACATGAGGCAAGCCTGCTCCAGGCCCAGCCGTACTCCGGGCGAATCTGCAGAACTCTTCTGTAAACTTTTATGGCTTCTCCGTTTTTTTTGCTTTCTTCATAAAGAGATCCAAGAGACGAGTAGGCTGCGACTCTCCAGGGCTCCATGCTGATCACATATCTGTAAACTTCAATGGCTTTCTGCGTGTCCCCTGCCTGTTCAAGAACCTCACCGTACTGACACAGAATTGAATAACACTCCGGAAGCCTGGCTGCTGCCTGTTCCGTAAAAACCATGGCTTCATCAATCCTTCCCAGATCAACAAGAGCCATGGAAAGGGTAAGCCAGGCCGGGCCGAACATGGAATCCACAGACAGCGAAGCACTTGAATGGGTTACGGCTTCTGTGCTGTTTCCCATTGATAAAAGCCAGTATCCGTAGGCTTCACTGAGAACAGGATCAATCCCGTCCACAAGGCTGAAAGCGGTTGTATACAGACTCTCCATTGCTGCTGAATCCTGATCCATTCCAACAAACGCCAGAGCGGTCCAGGTTCTGTAGTCTGTGCTGTCAAGCAGAACGGCCTGTTCAGCGATTGAAACAGGATCTCCAGAGCCTGTTCCGAACTGTGAAACAGCCTTCATAGAAAGCTCAGCTGCTGTATCTCCGTACCGGGCAGACACACTGTCCATGGCTGACCAGTTCATCTGTGAATACGCCTGGTACCATTCGTAAGGCCACGATGCCAGAATTGCGAGAAGAACAATCATTCCGTACTCTCCCTGAAAGTAACTTTTCTCAGCGGAACGGCAACCACAGCCGTACCCTCCGCCATCTCACGGGTAATCACCGGAGAACTGCTCAGATACTTCAAACACAACTTTTCCAGTATATGCTGTTTTTTCTTTTCCAAACCTGCATCTGCAAGAAACTCCGCTGTGCCCCACGCAACAACACTGGTGTAGAATGTCGTCTGTTTCTCTACGCTCACTCCGTGCATGGCATCGAACTCCAGACACACTGCAGGATTTGTCTTCAATGCTTCAATCTTTCTTCCACTCAACGCACCGTGAAAATACACTGTTCCATCAATGTAAACAAAATTGAGCGGGACAACATAGGGTTCTCCCATGGAAATAACGCCAAGCCTTGCCACAGCGCATCTGCCTACAAAGGCATCAATTTCTCTTGAAGTAATTCTAAACCTCCTGCGGTCCTCGCTCTAACCCAGCTGAAAAGCTGCAAGTCCGGCAATGGCCACCGCCCAGCAGTACCAGGCAAAACCGGAAAGTTTTCCCTGCTTTACAAATCTCACGAGAAGAGCCAGAGCGCCAAACCCCACCACAGCAGAAACAACAAACCCGATAATAACAATCCCCACCGGCATACTCCAGGTGGCATGCGGAAGCTCTTTTACAGCAGCTCCCAGAATAGCGGGAATAGCCAGAAGAAAAGAAAACCTTGCTGCTTCTTCCCGTGAAAGCCCCGCAAAGAGACCTGTACTGATCGTCGTTCCCGACCGCGAGATACCCGGAAGGATGGCAATGGTCTGTGCAAGACCTACCATCAACCCCCTCCTGAAGGTAACTCCCGGTGTGGATCTCTGAGTAATTTTCCCCGACAGAAACAGGATCGTGCCTGTAACAATCAGAGCTGAGGAAACAAAAACCATGTTTTCTCTGAGAGCTTCAACGAAATCACCGAAAAACAAACCGGCAAGTGCAACCGGTATGGTGCCGACGACAAGAGTTGCACCCAGCACAAGACTATTTTTTTCCCTGGAAACAATACCGCGGCACAGGGCGGTTATGTCTTTCCAGTAGAAAACAAACACTGCAAGAAGGGTACCCAGATGAAGAACTATATCAAAAGCCAGCCCTCCGTCCGGAACATTCATAAGGTGTGAGGCCATGGCCAGGTGGCCGGAACTGGATACCGGCAGAAACTCTGTAAGACCTTGAACAACCGCCAGAACAGCGGCTTCTAATGGGTTCATTCAATAAACTCCCTGTGTAATTCCTGCAATGCCGTGTCTCTCTGCTCAACAAGGACCAGAGCACTTATGGTTGCATGCGAATCTACCGTTTGCAGTGCGTCAATATCAACCCGTTCAAGAGCTTCGCAGAACCTTGCCATTACACCACGGAGACCGTGCATTCCAGCTCCCACAATTGAAACCTTTGTACACGGACCCACCGTAGTGTAGCGAAGACCCATGGAATCAAGAATCCGCTGCACTGCTTCGGTAGATTCCAGAGGAACGGTGAATGCCGCAGTGCATTCGAAAACACTGAACATATCCATGGAAACACCGCTGTCCGCAATTCTCCGGAACATACCGGCAAAAAAGGCGGAAGGTTTTCCGGAACCTGTTACAGTAAACCCGGTAACAACCTGTCCCGATGCAACGCCAACTATGTAATTCGTATTTTCAAGAGGCTTTTTTACAACCTCAGTAACAACTTTGCCTGTATGGAAAGACTTTACTTTCAACACGATATCGGATGCCTGGGCAGCTTCTGCAGCTCTGGGATGAACCACCTTTGCTCCCTGCCATGCCATCTGCCTCAGGTCCTCAGAGGAGATAACCGAAAGCTCCAGGGCTGAAGGAACTTTCATGGGATCAGCGGTGTAAACAGAATCAACGGTTTTGTAGAGAAGAACCTCGTCTGCACCAAGAGCTATTCCAAGAACAACTGCAGATGTGTCCGTTCCTCCCCGGCCAAGAGTATTCACATAACCGCCGGGGGACAGGCCCTGAAAGCCCGAAATAACCACAACCCTGTGGCTGGAAAGCACCTCCTGTATTCTGTGCGTATCGATGCTCACTATCCGGGCATTGCCGGATTCTCCATCGGTTGCTATTCCCGCTTCCCAGCCGGTGAGTGCTTCTGCACTTATTCCGCTGTCGCGAAGAGCAGAGGCCAGCACCAGCGCACTGATTACCTCTCCACACACCATCAGTCTGTCTTTCTCGTAAACACTTGAGTCTTCCGATACCAGATTCAGAAGGGTATCTGTTGCGTAGGGGTCGCCGTTTCGGCCCATGGCGGAGACAACAACAACCAGTTTTTCAGAGTCTTCAAGCAGGGAAGCACAGTGGTTGACCGCAGTTTGCCTCTTCTGCGTATCAGACAAACTGGTTCCGCCGAACTTAGCAACCAGCAGTTTCTTGTGCAAGACGAACAAACTCCCTTCCTGTATCGCGCCACGAAAATAGATCCTCTGCTGTGTTCCTGGCACGGTGAGACATCTGTTTTCTCAAGTCTTCGTTGACAATAAGCTCTTTCAGACGGTCAGCGCAAATCTCCGCATTACCGGGAGGGATCAGATATCCGTTTTCTCCACTGGTAACAAGCTCGGGAACTGCCCCGGCATCAGCTGCAACAACAGGCAGCCCTGCCCACATGGCTTCTGCCACTGCTATTCCATACCCCTCCCACACGGAAAGGTTCGCAAGTATGTGGCTGCGATTGTAGGCATCATGAAGTTCGCCTGCAGATACATGCCCCAGAAAAGTTACCCTGTCTCCCATAACTGCTGCCTGTTCCCTCACCGATTTCGAATAGTCGGCATCAGCCGATTCGTCTCCGGCGATAACCAGCCTGAAATCAAGATCCTGAAGCATAGCACAGGCTTTTACCAGTGTGAGCTGGTTTTTTCTTACACAGACACTGCCCACGGTAAGAACCTGTACCGGCAGCGGTCTGTCTTCTGGAACTGTGCTGAACCTTTCAAATCCCGGGGGGATGACGGAAAGCCTGTTCCTGGATATCCCCAGGGAAACAACATCATCAGCAGTGCTTCTGCTGTTTACCCACACCCTGTTTCCCGCTTTGATGAACCAGCGGATAAGTGCTCTTCTCAATCTGGAAACCCGGTCTTTCCTGTCATGCCATTCCAGATGATGAACCAGATAAAGTACAGGACAGGAAACAAAGGGCAGAAACATCCTCAGAGGGACCATAAAACTGTAGCTTTTACTGATAACCAGCAGATCAGGCCTGTACTTCAGTACCCGGCGAAGAACATACAAAGAACCCTTTAACCTTGAACCGCGGATGCTTTCCGGAATTGTGGAAAAATGTATTACATCAACCTCATGACCGGCATGGCTCAACGCATCAGCCATTTTGAAATTGAACAGGTACCCACCTGTGCTCAGGTCCTTCAAGCCAACCATTACAAATGATATTCTCAAGCTGTCTCTTTCGATAAACTTCCATGCAACAGACCCGGTACACGGAAGTATAGCCAAGCGCAGGATTGAAGTCACACTGCGCAGACTGCCGTTAAAGAATTATGTTTGAGATGTAACACAGATTGTGCAGGGAGGGAAATTGTCCACAGACAGTGTCTGTATGGTGGTGAAAAACCGCCTTTCAAATGATGCAAGAGTAAAGAAGGAAATGGCCGTTCTTGCAAAAGACGGTTGGCAGGTAACGGTGATCGCCATGCCTGAAGCAGGTGCACCTGAGGAAGAGAGCTCAGAGGGTATCCGTATACTAAGACCACCTGTCTTCTCTGAATCAAAACAAAAACTCCGCAGCAGGGTTGCTGAGGCTTCTGAAAACATCGATCAGTCAGTCAGGGCAAGAGTCATCCGATACCTGAGAAAAAACAGGCTGAGAAGGCTGACAGCAGACCTCCAGCGTGATATACCGTGGGAGAGAAAGCTTAAAAAAACTGCGCTGCAGGTAAACGCTGATGTCTACCATGCCAACGATCTGGACACTCTTGAGATCTGCGGATCAGTCGCTGCGCAAAACAGAGCAAAACTGGTTTACGACAGTCACGAACTGTGGCTGGAATCATCGCGGTACCTTATTGCAACACACCCATTGAACAAAATAAGACTTAAAAGAATAGAACAGAAATACATTTACAGGGCAGACGCAGTGATCGCTGTAACTCCCATGCGCGGCCGGAGGATGCAGGAAATGTATCCATCCATGAGAAATCTTCACATTGTTGAAAACGCCCCTGAAAAACTCCTTAAACTCCCGGAAAAGGGTCGGCTTCGATCCATGATCAATTCGGAACCGGATGATGTAATAGCTTTGTATCAGGGTGTTCTGTGCCCGGAAAGAGGGCTGGAAGAACTGCTGACCGCAGCAGAGCTTACCGGGAATCCAAAATTGAAGTTTGTGTTTATAGGTATGGACACATGGAACGGCACCCTTCAGCAGATGGCAGCAGACAGAAGGCTGAACAACAGGGTATTCTTTCTCCCCCCTGTTCCCTCCGAGGAGCTTCCGGAGATTACTGTCGACGCGGATATGGGGTTCATTCTTTTCAGAAACACATGCCTGAACCACTACTACTCGCTTCCCAATAAACTGTATGAATACATGATGGCTGGTGTGCCCATAGTCTCAAGTGACTTTCCCGAACTCAAAAGAGTACTGGGAGAGGCAGAAAGTGGTATTACCGTTGATCCCGACTCACCAGAAGAAATAGCAGAGGCGGTGGAAAGGCTTGCGGCCAACCCGGATATGCGAGACAGAATGAAGGAAAACGGCAGGAAAGCAGCTCTGAGCCGATACAACTGGGAACCGCAGAGTGAAATCCTGCGGAATCTGTACAGGAAACTGAGGTAAAATGAAAAAGCTGATCCTTGTTACCTACACCTTTCCTCCTCTGTCTACAGGCGGAACTTCTGTTGTTCTCAACATGTGCAGGTATCTTCCACGCAACCAGTGGGAAGTAATAGTTGTTACTGTGGATAAACCCAGGGGAATGGCTGTAGACAAAACTCTTCTCCGCGAAGTGCCTTCAGATCTGAAAGTGTTCAGAGTCCCACACGGGAAAACCTCTCCTGGAAACAGCACCTCCGGCGGAGAGCAGAGTTCACTGCGCAGGCTTGCAAACTTCGTTGCACACAACTACATACTGATTCCGGACAGAGTAATCACCTGGAAGAAAAAGGTTGTTCCCGTTCTTAAAAAGATCATAGCAGACGAGAAACCTGATGCTATTGTTTCGTTCGGTCCCCATCATTCTCTGCACCTCATAGCCATCTCTGCAGCACAGCAGACTGCTCTGCCCTTTATTCCCTTTTTTGGAGACCTCTGGCTGGAAGACAGCTGTGTAGAGTGGCCCAGCAGACTGAACAGATTTGTTGAATCTCTGCTCGAGAGAAAGGTGGTCAGCAGGGCCAGAGGAATAATAGCAACAACGGAAGACTCTGCAGGCTACTTCCTGGAAAAGTACGAGAAGATCTGCCCTCCCTCCCATGTGGCAGAAAACGGATACGATCCCGACCGAATTACCAGAGCTGATTCTCCTGTACCTGACCCTGACCATCTTACAGCGGGATGGACTGGGAATTTCTTTGCAAATCATTCCCCTGAAAAGCTTCTTGAGGGTCTGAAAATGTTCTACGGCAGGAATCCGCAGTCAAAACTCAGGGTGAAAATGGCAGGCGGCATAGACCGTTCTTCCCTGAAGGAAGTAAACACTGAACCGCTGAAAGGCCGGGTAACCCATGTGGGACATATCAAATGGCGGGAGGTTCCCGAATTCCAGAGAAACTGCGATGTACTTATCGCATACCTTGATCAGCACCGGGGAAGTCACTACAAGAACTCAAGCAAAACGGCAGAGTACCTTGCCTCGGGAAGAACTGTTCTGGGAATAGTACCGGAAGGGTCCATGGCCGCGAGAATAAGAAATCCCGGTCGGGGATACATCGTTCATCCCGATGCAGAACAGGTGGCAGTGATGTTCGAGAACCTGGAGTACCAGTGGAAAACATCAGGTCTCAGAGTACCTGCAGACACTGCCGCCATCGAGAATACCTTTTCTGCTGAAAATGTTATGCGTAAACTGGCAGGTTTCCTCGACGAAATGGCCGGTCCGTGAAGGTTCTCTACATGCTGGGTTTTTTACCTCCCTATGTAAACAGGGAGATTGACGCTCTGTCTGCCGCAGGGGTAGATGTTTCCGTTGTGCTGCCTGAAAAGTCAAAAGGCAACCGGCCGGCTGATTTCTGGAATGAAATTTCCCCAAACCCTGCGAGCAGGTCGGTGGGGGTTCAGAGAGTTCTCAAATTCAAATACCTGACCAGCCCTGCCTGGCACCTGGTGTTCCCGCTGCTGAAATCTCTGCGGTTCACAAAAGCTCTGTTCCGGTCACTGAGAGAAAAGGAGTTCAGGTATTTTATTGTAGCGTCAGATGCTGTGCTGGGAATGAATCCATCCGGCAGGCCGGACATTATTCATGCCCACTTTGCTCTTGACAACGCTCATATTGCCAGAATCGCCGCATACATCCTGAATGTGCCGTATACAGTAACAGCACACGCTACAGACATTTTTGTCCCAAGGTCTGTAAACAGGCTGCGAAGAGTTCTGTCTTCAGCGGCAGCGGTTTTCACCATCTCCAGTTACAACATTAACTTTCTGATGAACCACGGTCTCAGCAGCAAAGACATAGTTGTGGTACGGCTGGGGCTGAACACATCCGAACTTCCTGAAAGAAAAAAGCCTCCGGAAAAGAACCTGGCAGTGTGTGTGGCAAGCGGCCTGGTTCCCAAGAAGGGGGTACCGGTTCTCATGGAAGCTGCCGCCATTCTTCAGCACAGAGCTGCAGGCTGTAAACTTAAAGTTATCGGTTCTGATGCGGATGGAACCAGACTGAAAGAGTACAGGAGCACAGACTATGAATTTCCTGTGGAATTCCCCGGTGCACTGAACTCTGAAGAAACACTGGATGCTGTTGCTGCTGCAGCTGTGTTTGTTCTTCCCTGCGTCCAGGCGGAGAATGGAGACAGGGACGGTATTCCTGTTGCACTGATGGAGGCGATGGGAATGGGTGTACCCTGTATTTCCACCAGAATATCCGGAATTCCTGAACTGATACAAAGCGGTGTAAATGGTGTTCTTGTTAACCCCGATTCCGCAGAAGAGCTTGCAGATGCCATGGAAAGGATGTTTGCAGACAGGGAATCAGCCAGCCGTATGGGTCTTGAGGGCAGGAAAAAAATAACCGTCAGTCATTCTCCTGAAAAACAGGTACACATACTTTTCTCAAACTTCAACAGAATTCTAGCCGAAGGGAAATAAAATTGAAATACGCAGTTAAAATATTACCGCTTTCAAAAGAGGATTTCAGCACATTGCTTCCCGACCTTCACAGAACCCCCGAAGGAGCAGCAGCAGCCTGTATCTTTGCACTGAACATACTGGCGGAAAACAGCGCTGCCGGTATCGAGGCTTTGAAAGAAATGAACCCGGATGTCACTTTCAGTACTCTGCAGCTTGCCGAAAGTCAGCTGAAATCAAAACCCTACATGATTCATTCCTATTTTACAGGAACCGCTGCTTCAAACGGCTACAGGCTTCCTGAGAACCTTGAATTTGATTTTACCACAAACCGCTACAGCGGAACACCTGACCAGGGCAGAGTCAAGCTGTTTGTGGCCTGCACCGGTGCCCACAGCCCAAGACCGATTACAGTCAGAAAGAGAAACGACGGAAGCTGGTACGCCCTCGAATGGAGTTCTCTTGTAGTCGGAATCAAACCACCGCCACGGAGCACAGCCGAATAACATCTTCGTACGACTCATGAATGTTGACAGCAGGGGAAACTACCTGCTATTGTCTGTATTGTAAGAAATTACCCGTTCCTCTGGAGAGTAAAGTGAGCAGCCTCAAAGCCCTTGTTTCCGAAGTAGAGAGACTGAGAACGTCCCCCGGAACTGACCTGGAGCTGGTGAGTGCACTAAATCGGCTGGCTGGAGCAGAGTACCGCAATTCCCCCGACGCAGCCAGGCATCATGCAGAGGAAGCTCTGGCTCTTGCCCGCAATCTGAATGACGACGGTTCTATCGCATCAAGCCTTCACATGTACGGTACCACATGCTGGGTGAAAGGCGATTTTGAGGAAGCCCTCGAGTACTATAAGAATGCTCTCTTCATCTGGAAGAAGCTGGGGGACAGGCAAGGTATAGCAGGAACCAGCAACAACATAGGAAACATATACAGAGATCGTGGAAACTACAGCGAAGCTCTGGACTGGTATCTCCAGTCACTGCAGATCAAAATCAGCATCGGAAACAGAAAGGGTCAGG
>JAGGYZ010000110.1 GCA_021162285.1 Candidatus Fermentibacteraceae bacterium | reverse complement strand
TCCCTGGTTCCACCCGCCAGAGTAAAACCTGTACCACGGTGTTAACGACTCTTCGTCCCACAGAGCTCCGTATGTGTCAGCTCTGTCTGCAAGCGTTGTATAGAACAGCGTGCTGCAGCTGCCAGCCGGAGAGTGGGTGGATGACCCTGAGGTTGTCCACTGATGACCGTAGTAAGGAAGGCCCACAACAAGTTTATCATGTATGTTCGGAGCGTTGCAGATATAGTCACACACAGCCCAGGCCATGTTGCTGGACGATTCCGGTGAGCTGCCCCATCCAACAAGCGGAGCATTGGGACCTGCAACGGAACTCCAGCTTCCGGCAAAAGCGTAGCACATCATCATCAGAGCGTCACAGCTCTCTGCAAGTTCGCTGTAGTTAAACGCACCGGACCAGTCTACAACAGGTGTGCAGATGGATATGTGAGCATCGGGAAGGGCAGTTCTTACATCCTCCATGAACGCCACCAGATTGCCTGAATCTGCCGCCTGTACATTTTCAAAATCGATGCACACACCGTCTGCAACCGAGCTGTTCACCAGATCACAGATAGTGGAAATTGCTGCTGTTTTATTTGCTGTAAGAATGGAGTGAATAGATGAGCTGCTGAAATTTGTTACCGTAACTGTCACAGTTGCATCGTTTGCATGGGCCTGATCCATTGCAGTTGCAAAGGAAGACGGAAAACCGTGGTAGTTCGTTATGGTGCCGGACGAGCCCATATCCACACTGAACACTGCAAGAACACTTATCAGATCGTACTGCAGCCATGCCTGGTTAACCCAGTAGGGAAGAAAACCGAACACAGTTCCGTAAAGCTCTGCGTCACCGCTGTTGTCTACTGTGATAACATCATGCAACTGAACAGCAGAATAGTGTTCAGTCACCTGCTGGTGAACAGATGGAAGCTCGTATACATCTGCCGCAGAACTTATAGGTCCTGCCACAAGAATAATGGTAAACAGGGTTGAAACAATCATAATACCTCCCAGGAGAAGAACATCTTCAAGAGCCCGCAGGAAAGCAAGCTACCTGGAAACAGCCTGTTCTCCTGAGTTGCCGATAATGTCTATACTCTTCCACTTTCCTGCTCTGAACCTGAAGAAGTAGAATGCCCCGAAAACGGCAATGTACAGGCTTGTAAACAGCCACAGCTCCACAATGCCGGAGTGCCGTACTGCGTAAAGGTACAGCAGCCCCGGTACCCAGAAGAGCCAGGCTAGAAGCCCGGACACCCACACGACATACTTCGTATCTCCGGCACCGCGGAGAGCACCACCGAAAATAAGGCTGACAGCGTCGAACACTCCCCATACTGCTATGATGGCAAGCAGTTTCCCGGCAGTTGAAGACAGTTCTTCAAAACTACAGGCGGAATCCGGGCTGAAAAACAGTTTTATGTAAAATCCCGGAAACAGAACGAAAGTTGCAGCCAGAGGAACAAAGTAGGCAAGAGCCAGAACAAGAGAACGCCAGGTTGCCCTTACAGCCATCTCAGTACTTCCCATTCCGATGCTTCTTCCAACAATTACAGTTGTGGCAAAGCCGAAACCCATCAGCGGATTGAAAGCCAGGTTGTTCACGCTGAATACCAGGTTGTTTGCAGTAAAGTCTACCACTCCAAGCCTTCCGGCAATGAAAATAAACACCGTGAAGCTGGCAACATCTATAAGAGTCTGAAGCCCGGCCGGGAAACCGAATTTCAGTATTCTTGCCGTGAGCTTCTTTGAAAATCTGAAGTTCTCCCTGGTTCTGTATCTCTCTCTGGTTCTTCCCGTGTAAGCGGCAATGGTCAGGATAGTACCGGGAATAAACGATGACACCGCAGTTGCAATTGCTGCTCCTTTTATTCCCATCTCCGGGAACCCCAGCCTTCCAAAAATCATTCCGTAATCAAGCAGAATGTTTACACCTGCGCCGACAAGAACTGCCGCCATTGCCGGAACTGTCTTTCCCCTGCCGTTCCAGAAAGAGGCGGCAGCAGCTGTAAACACAGGTCCTGACGCGGAGATCATCAGTATTCTGAAGTAGGTTTGCTCCAGAGCAAGCACTTCCGGAGCGTGGCCTGCAAGATTCAGCAGCACAGAGCCGGGGATGGCAAGTGCAGCAAGAACCGGAACGGAGAACATGGTAAGGTACAACCCCTGAGCGAGACTTTTTGAGCATCCGTCTCTGTCTCCGGCTCCGAAGAACTGCGACACAAATGTGCTGGAGTAACCCACTGTTCCGTACAGAACAGACAGAAGAGTAAAACTTAGAATACCTGCAGGAAGTGATGCCTGCAGTTCGAGCTGGCTGTGCCCTGCCAGAAACAGCCTGTCACAGAACATCATGATAGTTCTGCCTGCCATACCGGCAATTATTGGAAGTGATACAGCGATGATTCCCCTGTACGAATCCGGTGCATACTTACTCATGGGGGTCCATGGAAAGAATTGAGCCTGTTCCATCTTCTGAAACAAACAGCCTGTCACCGGCCACAATCACATCCTCCACAGTTTCCAGGCCATTCAGAAAAAGAGCAGGTGTACCATCTGTGTCAACTGTGTAAACAGAACCGCTTTCATCGGTAATGTACAGGGGAAAGCCACCGGCAGTTGTACATATTCCCTCACATGCCGAAACATCTGTAACGAACGGCAGCAACTCACCGGAGACAGGGTTGAACCGGAAAACAGCCACATTACCGAACAACCCGGAAGACTCGCTGCAGATATATATCATTCCATCAGCGGCAGCTTCCACATCCGAAAAGCTGAATGCAGATGGAAGTGAATATTCAGCACAAACCTCTTTTCCTGAAAGCTTCCACAGAGTTGTGAACAGACAACCACCCTGTATACCCCCTGTTGTAAACCAGATGTCTCCCAATACGTCAACCGTTACCCCTTCAGGGTAGCACAAATCACTGACCAGTGTTGCAACTGAACCATCCAGCAGTTCAACCAGTCTGCCGTGTTCGGCATCTTCAACAACCAGAATCCTTCTGCTCTCACCCACGCAGATTCCCTCTGGAGAAGAGAGTTCTTCGGCAATCACGGTAACAGTTCCATCAAATGCTGCATAAAGAACCCTCCCGGCATTTTCCTCGCAGATGTAGATACCATCTCCGTCAGCAGACAACCCGTCAGGGCTGTTCAGTCCTGTAAGAAAAGGCAAAGAAATAAGAATAAGCAGCAGCATTTTTTCCAATCGAAAAGTTGGGAACTGAAACCATCCGGCAGCGAAATATTGCAGGTTATAATGAATCTGTACAACAGCGTTAATGAACACTTCAACTTCCATTCCTTTTGAAGAAGATTTGTGCAGCTTATTTATATCTTTTTGTCATAACAGTTTACGATTATTTTTTCTTCTGTAAGACACAGTACTGTACTGCGTCCGCAATGGCATTTCAGAAACGGCACCAGGAACAGAAAAGCAGCGTTGTACCGGCTGGTTATCAGCACTCAACAGTTTATTCCGCAGGACTTTACAGTATGAAATAGATGTGGATATTATCCGCGTGTATAAATGATGAGACACGGCCGGACTTCTTTTGTTTCGTCGCGAAGACTCGGTTATTTATAAGATGGCATAGTACGAAAGGGATACTAATGAACCTGTACGTAGGAAACCTCTGCTGGGTGTTGATGATGACTCCCTCAGAACCTTTTTCGAAAATTATGGCGAAGTTACCGATGCCAGAGTAATCACCGACAGAGAAACCGGCCGCAGCCGTGGCTTCGGTTTTATTGAAATGCCTGAAGAGACTGCAAGAAACGCAATCGCCCAGGACGACGGTGTTGAACTCGACGGAAGACCTCTCAGAATCAATGAAGCCAAGCCTCGTGAAGAAAGACCAGGACGATAATTATCTGATAAAACCAATATCGGAGGGCGGCTCTTTGGGGTCGCCCTTTTTTATGAATATGCATTCTTTTCAAGCTGCTATTTACATTCCAGAATAAATGTGCATATTACCAACAATATTCCAAAGGTGGAATACGACCGGGCTTCTTTTGTGTCATCGCGAAGATTCGGTTATTTATAAGATGGCATAGTACGAAAGGGATACTAATGAACCTGTACGTAGGAAATCTCTCCTGGGGCGTTGATGATAACTCTCTCAGAACCTTTTTCGAGAACTATGGCGAAGTTACTGACGCCAGAGTTATCACTGACAGAGAGACCGGTCGCAGCCGTGGCTTCGGTTTTGTTGAAATGCCTGAAGAGGCTGCAAGAAACGCAATCGCCCAGGGCGACGGTGTTGAACTCGACGGAAGACCTCTCAAGATCAACGAAGCTAAGCCTCGTGAAGAGAGACCAAGACGTTACTAATCAGTAAATGACAGAAGGGTGGCCCAACCGAGCCACCCTTTTTTTGTATACCAGATTCAACAGCTATCACCCATCCCCCAGAGCACTAGTGATCGCAGGTGTTCCCGGCTGTTTCAAGAGAACCGTCAAGATAATTTCTGACAACTTCCCGTGTATCAGCACCGTTTGCTCCTACAACAACCTGAACACCGTTCTGAACAAACAGAGACTGGGCGCGAGAACCCATTCCTCCGGTTATAACCAGAGTTGCTCCCCGCTGTGCAACCCAGGCTGGAAACAGACCCGGCTCGTGCGGAGGAGGAACCGATTCATTGATTCCGGTGATTTCGTTGTTTTCCACATCGACAAAAGCAAATGAATTGCAACGGCCGAAATGCATGGAAACCGCTCCGTTTACCAGTGGTATTGCAATGCGCATGTCTACTCCTATTTTTTTAGCTGCTCACCGTCAAGGATCTGCTGTACTATCTTCTCAAACCGTTTAGCCGTTTCCGTTTTGCTGTAGTGGTAGATAAAAGGAGTTCCGGCATCACACGACAATCCTACTGCAGGATCAATGGGAATCTTTCCAAGAAATGGAACACCTGCCGCTGCGGCCATTGTTTCACCGTTGTTACCCTGGAAAATAGCAGTTTCTTTCCCGCATTCCGGGCAGATAAAACCACTCATGTTCTCTACAATACCCAGCACGGGAAGGTTCAATTGACGGCAGAAATCAAGTGATTTTCGAACATCAGCCGCCGCAACATCCTGAGGAGTTGTGACCACAACAGCTCCATCCATCTCACCTATCAGCTGAACTATGGAAAGAGGTTCATCTCCGGTACCTGGAGGGGAATCGATAATCAGGTAATCAAGATCTCCCCATTCCACATCACGGAGAAGCTGTTCAATAACATTCATCTTCATCGGGCCTCGCCAGATAATAGCACTGTCTTTGTTCTCAAGAAGAAATCCAACTGACATAACCTTCAAAGCACCCATTTCAACAGGAAGAATGGTCTTCCCGTTAGCCTGAGCCCTTACTCCCTCAAGGTTAAGCATTGTTGGAACAGACGGGCCATGGATATCTATATCCAACAGGCCTATTTTTTTACCGGTGAGGGAAAGGGAAACTGCAAGATTTACAGCAATTGTACTCTTGCCTACTCCACCCTTTCCTGAAAGCACAACGATCTTGTGTTCCATCGCCTGCGTTCTTCGGGCAAGCAACTGGCGGTTGGCATAGTCTTCCGCACTCTCACCCGGTCTCTGCTCTACTTTATTGTCTGCCATATTTTCTCCCAGATAGTTGTTATGTTCTCAACCGCTTGGCCGGTTTTCTCTTCAACCAGCGTTCTTCCGTTGATCTGCGCAACAGTGAAGCTCCTATCATAAGGGATTCGTCCAACAGGGTGGGCACCACCGGCAACTGTGTCTTTCTCTATCTCCTGTGTCATTTCAGGGTTGATATCCCATTTGTTCACTATCACAAGCGCAGGTATGGAAAAGTGCTTTGCAAGTTCAAGCACTCTCTTCATGTCGTGTTTTCCTGAAATAGTTGGTTCTGTGACAACAACAAGCAGCGAAGCACCTGTTATGGATGCAATAACCGGGCAGCCAATTCCCGGAGGTCCGTCAACAATAACGAGGTCTTTCTCCAGTTCCTTTGCCTTAGCCGCAGCCTCGCGCCTCACAGTACTCACAAGCTTCCCGGAGTTTTCCTGCCCGATTCCAAGTTTTGCGTGAACCATTGGTCCAAACCTGGTGTGTGAAAAGTACCACTCACCGCACAGACTGTCGGGAAAATCAATAGCGTTAACAGGACACACCTGAACACACACCATGCACCCTTCACAGCTGTACGGATCAACCCTGCACTTACCCTCTTCAGTAAGATTGATTGCGTTGAACTTGCACTTCTCCATACATATACCGCAGGCAGTACAGTCATCTTCTCTTATCACGGCCTGGTGACCGCTGATAAAATCCGTTGTTTCCATTACCTGGGGGGCAAGAAGCATGTGCAGGTCCGCTGCATCAACATCACAGTCTGCAAGAACCGCATTTTCAGCAAGTGCTGCGAAACAACCGGTAATACTGGTTTTCCCGGTTCCGCCTTTGCCGCTGATTATCACGATTTCTTTCATTACACCTCCACCCCCTTTTCAATTGTTACGGGAATATTTCTGAAAACATCCAGCATCTCAGGAATTGCATCAAATAGGTTTCCACCTCTGGAGTAAGCTTCTGCCATCTCCCGGCGGTGGGGAATTCTGACCATAATGTGAATCTTCTCACTGGCGCAGTAGTCTTCCACGCCGCTGTCTCCTTCGTCAAAACGGTTGATAACAACAGAGAACGGCGTTCCCAGTTCTCGAACGGTTTCCACTGCCAGCTTCAGGTCATGCAGACCGAAGGGTGTTGCTTCCGTTACAAGCAGCACATAATCTGCCTCTCCCAGAGATTCTATCACCGGACATGATGTGCCTGGAGGGCTGTCTACCACGGTGAACACATCATCGGTCAGTTGAGCTTTTACCTGTCTTATCACAGGCGGTGCCAGTGAACCGCCAACATCCAGCTTGCCTTGAATCACGCTGATCCTGCCGCCATTGCTGGTTCCAAATGAAATCTCACCTACTGGTACTTTTTTCCATGAGATGGCTCCGGTTGGACACACCAGCTCGCATCCACCACAGCTGTGGCACAGGTCGGAAAAAACAAGGGGCGGCGTATTGAAGGAAACAAGAGCGTTGAATTGACAGAACCTTGCGCAGTCTCCACATGCATTGCACTTTGACTCATCTATTTCAGGCACTTCAACAAGAACCTTTTCGACCCTGTCAACTTCGGGCCTGAGAAAGATGCTGCCGTTTGGCTCTTCCACATCACAATCGGCGTAAACCGCAGGCTCCTGACTGGCAAGGGTCAGCGCCACGGCCACCGTGGTCTTTCCAGTTCCCCCTTTGCCGGATGCTACAGCAATTCTCATTACCAGTGACCTTCAACATTTGCATTGTCAGTTTCTTTCAGTTTGCCCGCAATGAAGCTTTCAATGTTTTCCTTGACAGTTCCCACAATACTGAAGACCATCTTTACACCGGCAGCCTTCAGTACCTGAAACGCTTTGGGGCCAAAACTCGGCGCAATAACCACATCAGCACCGGTTGCTGCAATGTTCTGAGCCGCCTGCACTCCCGCACCCTGGCCTGCATTCATGTTCTGTCCATTGTCTGCCAGAGTAAATGATCCGTCTTCCGTGTTGTATACGATGAATCCCGCCGCTCTTCCAAATCTGCCGTCAATAGATGACTCAAGGGTTCTTCCAGGGCTTGGAACTGCAATTTTCATTCAGATTTCCTCCATATCAAACGGTCAGCCGGTATACTCAGTGAGAAATACCGGCTGACCTGTTCAGGTTAGCTCTCCGTATTAACAGAGTTTTCTTCCAGCCTGCTCTTTAGTACGGCAAGCTCTCTTTCGAGTTCCTTTGCACGAAACTCCAGAGCTTCCTTTTCTGCTTCAGGGCTGACCGGGTTGTAACCGGTAGCATATCCTCTTCCGTAACCCATTCCCATACCGTAACCAGGAGCGGCTCCCCAGCCTGCGCCCCATCCGGCACCCCTGCCAGCTCCCCGACCAAAACCGCGTCCGCCGCCGTACCCGGAGAATCTGTTAACACCTGCTCCTACGCAGACACCTCCGCGGGGTCCTGTTCCGTAGGGTCCTGTTCTGTCTCCACGTGGCATTCTACACCTCTTTCCATCCCGGGCCGAAACCACCGTTTCTTCCCCGTCTACCAATTCCTGCACCTCTTCCGCGACCCTGACGCCCCCGCCCTCTGCCACAACCGGGCATAAAATAGGCTGCATCATCAAAGCTGCCGTTAAGAAATGCTTCAAGAACTTCTTCAGCATCCCCGGACACAAAGGAATGAACCTCTATACCCGAGTCAGCAAGCATCCGGTGAACAGGTCTTGAAACTGCGCCACACACAAGAACATCAATTTTCTGCTGCGACAGAAAAGTTACTCTGCTGAACATCCCGATATCCCCGGGAAAACTCACCAGTTGATCCTGTGTGACGACGCCGCCACTGAGCTCAACAAGCCTCAGTGTGCCTGCAACATCAAACACAGGAGCAATCCTACCGTTCCACACTGTGATAGCCAATCTCACCTTGTTCACCTCCACAGCTCCTGTACGCATATTGCGTGCCAGAAACATGTATTCTAAGTATCTACCTGCTACTACACAATATACACTTAACAACAACAGAGTGAAGCAGCACTAACCGTAGCATTAGTAATACTGTATCAAGTGGTATTCGTTGCATTACTGCTACGGCCGTCGGAATTCGGAAGAGAGATGCCAAGTGCCTTGATTCTTCTGTAGAGTGTTGTTTTGTGAATACCCAGTTCCACAGCAGCGGCAGTTCTGTTGAACCGGTTGTTCTCCAGAGCCTGAACAATCATCTGCTTCTCCGTGTCTGCCTTTGCACTGCGCAGGGTTCCTGCATCCGAATGGCGAACACTTTTTTCCGGAAGTATCTCAGCAGGCAGATCGCTGAATGAAACAAGCCCTTCCCTGGAAAACACTACAGCTCTTTCAACAAAATTCTCAAGCTCCCTGACATTACCGGGCCATTTGTAGCCCATGAGCAGCGGAAGTATCTGGGGATCATAATCCTTAACATCGACACCAAGGGCAAAAGAATGCCTTTTAAGCAAAGCCTCAAGCAACTGCGGAATATCCTCGAGACGCTTCCGAAGGGGAGGTATTTCCAGTTTCACCACATTGATTCTGTAAAACAGATCCTGCCTGAACTCACCGGACTCCACCAGCTGCGAAAGATTTTTGTTGCTGGCACAGATAATTCTGGCGTTTACCTTTATTTCCTCATTTGAGCCCAGAGGTGTTACGGTTTTCTCCTGAAGAACCCGGAGCAGTTTCACCTGCATTGCCGTACTTACATCACCTATTTCATCCAGAAACAGAGTTCCCCTGCCAGCAGCTTCAAACTTCCCCTGCCTGCTGTCTACAGCGCCTGTGAACGCGCCTCTGGCGTAACCGAAAAGCTCCGACTCCAGCAGGGTGTCTGGAAGGGCTCCACAGTTAACGGCAACAAACGGTTCCCCGCTTCTGGAACCGCTTGAGTGTATTGCTCTGGCAAGTACTTCTTTTCCCGTACCTGTTTCTCCCTGAATAAGAACAGTGGCAGGAGATGATGCAACTGCAGGAATGATTTTGAATACCTTCTGCATAGACGGGCTTCTGCTTACAAAGTCTTCCACCCGGTAAGTCTCGTAAAGCTGGTTCTGAAGACTCTGTATTTCGCTGAGATCTCTGAATGTTTCAGCACCGCCCAGCACCACACCGTTTTCATCTCGAAGCACGGCAGTGGAAACACTCACAGGTATTCGCTCACCTTCAGAATCAACAATGTATCCCGACCTGTAGAAAACCGGTTTTCCCGATGCCATAGATTCCCTGAGAGCACATGCAGTTTCGCACATGGATGACCGGAATACCTCGCTGCACTCCCTTCCGATTGCTTCTTCCCTGGAAATTCCGGTTATCTCCTCGGCAGCCCTGTTGAAAGAAGTTATTTTCCAGTTTGAATCAACTGTAAATACACCGTCTGAAATACTTTCCAGAATGGCTTTTGTCTGCTCCACACTTTCCTCCCTGCCGTACGCAGGTATTATAGCGGAAACGCTACGGTATACAAATACCGGAACTACTTGACAGCATTGCATTATTGTCTAATACTCATTCAGGTTATGGTTATACAGAGAGGTAATAATGCGTACTTTTTCGGTGATTAGTGCAGCGGTTTTGTTTATTCTGTCTGCTGCCTGCACAACCTCTGAAGACAATCTGACAGCTCCACCGCTTCCAACAGGCATGAGTAGTGAAAATGGCAACGCATCCGACGCGATTCAATGCCAGTGTAATATGGTGGAGATCACCAGCAGCGCATATTCCTTCATGGGCGCACATGGGTATTTTCCGGAAACCCTCGAAGAACTTGGTATTGAAGGCACCATTTGTCCATCCTGCGGTAAGGAGTACATGATAACAGCCACGGAAAACAGTTTCCGTGTAGATTGTCCGCAACCGTTCTTCCCTAACCATGGGTTTGTAGAGAACGGCGCTCCCAGCTGGCTCAACCAGCAGGAACAGGAAAAGTATGCCTGCCGCGCCAACATGAGGGCTATCACTTCCGGAGCCGTTATTTTCTTTGCTGAGAATGAGAGGTATCCCGTAAATCAGGAAGAGATGGGGCTTGCATGGGTTGTCTGCCCCGCCTGCAGCGAACAGTACGAGATTATAGGCGGAGGATACTACTTCTTTGTAGGTTGCCCGATGCCTGCCGGCGTAAACCACGGAAACGTAGATGACGGAGTTCCCAGCTGGTACTGGGAACCTCCGGATAAGTGGCAGTGGCAGTGTGTGTGCCGTGACAACATGATGAATATTGCCAGCCAGGCAATGATTTTCTTTGCAAGCAACGGAAGGTACCCCAGAAACCTTGAAGAGCTGGGAATGACTGGTACTGTCTGCCCTGCCTGCGGAGAAGAGTACCAGTTTACCGGCTCGGAAACAGTTTTTCATGTTGAATGCCCCCTGCCTTTCACTCCAAACCACGGATACATTCACGATGGCTCCCCAAGCTGGCAGTAAAAAACCAACGGCATAACCGCACAGTACAGGCTGAATGGTGCTTCTGCGGTAGGAAGCATTCAGCGTTGGCAGCACTTGACAGCATTGCATTATTAGCTAATATTTCGTTTAGCTTATAGTCATACAGGGAGGTAATAATGCGTACTCTTTCAGTGATTGGTGTAATGGTTCTGTTCTTTCTGTCAGCCGCCTGCACAACTTCCGAAGACAACCTGACGGCTCCACCGCTTCCAACCGGTATGAGCGGTGAAAACGGCTTTATTACCAATGCCGAACAGTGCCACACCAATATGAGAACACTGGCCGGCCAGGCTGTTATTTTCTATGCTGAGAACGGCAGGTATCCCAGGGATCAGGAAGAAATGGGAATGTCGGGGATTGTCTGCCCTGAATGCGGCGAGGAATACAATATTATCGGCGACGGTGATTATTTCTATGTTGGATGCCCGCTGCCGTTCAGTCCCAACCACGGAAACATTGATGACGGCGTCGTAAGCTGGCCTGAAGAACCTCAGACTCCCGAAGAAGAGCAGAATGCCTGCAGAGCCAATATGAGGACTATTGCCAGCCAGGCCGTAATCTTTTTTGCAACTTACGAGAGGTACCCCAGGGATCAGGAAGAGATGGGTATGTCCGGCATCGTGTGCCCCACCTGCGGTCAGGAATACGAGCTTATCGGTGGCGACGACTACTTCTACGTAGAGTGCCCACTACCGTTCAGCCCGGATCACGGGAATATTGATAACGGTGTGGCAAGCTGGCACGATCCAGAAACTGATATGTAAAACTGCTTCGCTGCGTTTACGAAATACTGCCCCCTTTTCATGTGCATCCCCTCCGGCATGTCCAGGCTGTTTATCCTGTAGAAAAGGAAAGTCAGGCGTTTGATTACAGCTATTCTACTAATTATTGTAACGGTCTCTACAGCAGACGAAGTCACATTCCATCCGGACTCTGTGGTTTGCCATTGATGTCGCCGGTAGTGCTCAGAGCTGGCTCGACGGAACCCGCGCCAACAACGGATTGATTCTGTTCGACCAGTCTGGAGCCACTGAATACATAACACCCTACTCCAGTGATTTTACAGATCCTGATCTGCGACCTCAGATCATACTTGACTACAACCCTCTTGCCCTTGAAGCAACTACCTGGGCTATGATAAAAGCTGGTTTCTAGCCCGGCCAGACCTGCTGCCCAGTTCGCACAGGCTGTTATGTTACCTGCCATGAAAGGTAGAAAACAGTCTGAGCTGAGGGAAACATTCAGAATTTCAATAACTGAAGGCGTTTACTCTCAGGTTTACACAAGCATAGCAGGACCCGGTTCAGTGTTTCTTACAAAACTGCTTGTTGTGCTTGGCGCATCATCAATACAGTTCAGTATCCTTGCTGCAACCGGGCAGCTGTTTCTTGTGCTTATGCCCCTCGGAGCACTGGTGACAAGAAAGCTGACACTGCACAGATCGGCTACTGTAAAATGGGCTGTTGCCGGGCGCGGGCTGACGCCTCTCCTGGGTGTGATTCCTCTGTTTCTCTCAGACAGACTCTCCCTCACCGCGGTACTTGCAGTGTTTGCAGTTTCCACTGCGCTTCTGTCTGTATCAGCTAACATCTGGACAGGATGGATGGCGCGAATGGTTCCCGTAAGAATAAGAGGAAGGTTCTTTGCCAGAAGAAACGCCATTCTGCTTTCATTCGGCCTTTCCACCGCATTCCTGCTGGGTCTTCTTGTAGACCGGTTCAACAGCGATCCTGATACGCTTCGCTTCGTACTGGCCGGGCTGTTTCTTCTGGCAGGCGTGATCGGGCTTGTGGGTTTAAGAATACTGCTGAAACAACCTGAAAAACCGGTAACGGTTACAGATACACCTGTATTAAAACTGTTCACCGAACCGTTCAGAGATAGAAACTTCAAGAAGCTGTGTATTTTTGGAGGCTGGTGGATGCTTGCTGTGGGAATTGGTGCCCCGTTCTGGCAGCCATTCATGATAGAGTTTCTGAACATGGGTGTTACACAGATTCTTCTGTATGGAATGACCAGCACGCTGGGATCAATTCTTACACTCAAATACTGGGGCAGGTTCATAGACAGGTACGGAAACATTGCCGCAATGAAACTGGCCATTGGCATCGGTACTGTTGTACCATTTGTATGGCTGTTCGTAACCGCTGATTCCCTTTGGATGATCTACGCCGAATCACTTCTGGCAGGAAGTATGTGGGGTTGTGTAGGAATTGTAACAGCCAACCTTGTGCTTTCAGTAGCTCCGGAAGACAAGGCTCAGGTGTACTCCGGTCTCTTCGGGGCATTCAGTGGTGCCGGGTTGATAATTACAATGCTCATCTCAGGAATATTCATGCCTCCCGCTCTCAAGATAGCAGGTATATCCCTCTACCCCATGCAGGTTCTGTTTCTGATAACGGCCTTTGCCAGGTTCAGTGCTCTGATTCCTCTTTCGCAGGTGAAAGAGCCCAACGCGGTACCACTGAATGTGGTTCTGGGGAAACTTCGCCTGTGGAACAAGGTAAAGCTGCTTAATCTGCGCGTTACGCTTAACAGGGAGAAAAAGAACAAGTAGACAAACACCTGTCACTTGTTTGTATTCGTTTTTAGAATATGTTTAAGAATCTCGTTGTGCCGTCAGGAACAGGAGGAACAATGAAAACGAATTTACGGCAATTATTGAAACAGCGCCAGAGGGAGGATACTGGGCAATCTGTCCCGAAATACCAGGAGCAAACGGTCAGGGTGAATCAATACAGGAAGCAAAGAGCAGTTTACAGGCAGACATTGAACTGATACTGAAAGATCGTAGAGAAGATATTCTCCGTGGATTACCAGCAGATGTAATTCGTGAGAAGGTCATACTTGCATGAAACGCCGGGATCTGGAACGCAAGCTCAGAATTGCCGGATGCTACCTGAAGAGAGAAGGCCGCTCTCATTCTCTCTGGATCAATCAAAAGAATGGAGTGATCGAGGCAGTTCCCATACACAGGGAGATAAAAGAACCTGGCAAAATATTATTGAATAAACTGAATGCAGAATAGATGATGCAACAGGGTACTTTACCCGACCACTGTCCGCAACTCTTCACCGTGGCAAGCGGGTCTGTCTGTTAACAAGTGGAGGTGGAAAGTTGAAAAAGAGTCATTCATCAGCAAAGCACAGAAGTTCTTCCGGTAAGTCCAGCCATACTTCGAAGAAGAGCATGTTCAGATCATCCAGCCCTAAAAGGAGATCTTCCAGCAGCAGCGGCAAGTCGTTTTTTTCAAGAAAGAGAGAAAGCTCTTCTTCTACAAAAAGACCGCACAAAACCGGTGGCAGCAAAGACCACTTCGTCAAACCGCCCCATGATCCAGGTTCGAAAGACCACAGTAGAGAAATGGAAAACACCGAAGGCTACGTTGATAACAGCAGTTCAGAGGAATATTACGAGTCTCCAGTTGCTGAGAACTCCGGAGGCGGCGGATGCCTTGGCTCCATCTCGGGAATAATTAAATTTGTTATTTTTGCAGTGGTTGTTGTGTTCATAGTTGTTGTTCTGAAGTGCGGCTGCTGACAGCAAATGCCTGACTCGATTGCTTAATGGAGCAAATTCGGGTGCTGAAAGGTCTTAGAAAATCCGGTAACCAATGCATTAGGCTGAGCTGGCCGGAACCTGCCTGTCTGCAATGGAATGCAATGTTTTGGAGTTTATGGAACAGGCGGCTGTGCACCAAGACTTTCAAAAGCACTCACCAGAATGGGGTCCACTCCGTTCTCAAAGTCTGCTTCGGTTGCTTCAACAACAATATCGGGAGTTATCCCAAATCCTTCGATCACCGATGAATCCGGGCGCAGAATGGTTCGTGAAGGACATGCCACATGCCAGTTCTCAGGTAATTCCCAGTAAGCCGCCGGCCAGTCTGTTGCACCGAGAGTTGTGCCACCCACAAGGGTAACATGAGGGAGTTCCGCCATCTCACATACGAAGACCTCGCTGGCACCGGAATTCATCTCTCCTGTGAGAAGTACAATGGGGTTACCGAAGAACCATCCCCTGGGATGAAGCATGTATTCCTCGGGTTCTGTCAGTTCATGGGTGTCGCAGGAAACACGCTGCTGCCACAGGTATCCTACTCTCAACTCATCCACGAACATCCTTGTTGTATTGTTAACGGGACCTTCAACACCGCCCGGGGTCATTCTGATATCCAGGATCAGCCCCGGTCTGTCCAGAAGCGGTTGAAGAACATTACTGAAAAGACTTGAGTTGAAATCACTGCTCCATGACGCAATCACGAAGTAAGGTATGGAATCCGCACCTGCCAGGCAGTATCCCCAGATGTCTTCCTGCATCCATTGAAAATCCCATGGTTCAAGGTAAGACATGAGAACATTCATATCATAGTTTTCCGTTATCTCTGGTGAGTAAGTCTTGATACTGTTCCAGGATGGGTCAAAAAGAAGCACATGATAATCGGTGAGTTCCGAAAGCATGGCAACTGTCAGTTCCGTCATTTCCTCCCGGGAGGAAACATCCTCAGCCTGAGAATTGTACTGGTTGTAGATTAAATTCCAGTTTACGTCCTTCACTGCAAATCCCACATACTGACCATCAAACAGATCCCAGATCAACTGAAATTCAGATACGAATTCATCTGGCGGTTCAGTTGTGGCAGGGCTGTCAATGCAACCGGGTAGAAGAGCTGTCAGAAGAAGCAGGGTAATCAGCAAGGCAATTATTTTCCTTCTCACATCAGCCCTCTTTCAGTTCAAAACCAAACCCGGAAACCCTTATCGAATTATTGCAAACCTGTTGATAACATGATCGTCTGAGGTCTGTACGCAGTATACATAAAGCCCTGTGCAGACCAGTCGGCCGTCTGAATTGGTCAGATCCCAGTATTCCTCCCCGACATCACCGCCGTAACTTCTGTGCTCCAGTGTTTTCACATGGTCTCCGCTGAGTGTGTATATCTGAATATCACACATGGGAGGTAGATTCACAAAGGCAATCTTGTTGGCGTAAGGCAATTCCCATGCAGCTGATCCTCTGTAGGGGTTGGGAACAACCCTTACATTCTCAGTCCAGCCCGGATCTGCTGCCCAGCCAGGAACAACGGGAACAGGTGTACCGTCCAGCTCTTTTTTGTAGTTGTTGCGCCTGCTCTCTATTTTTGTTTCGGCATCGAAGATACACAGTGAGTAGAAATATGGAAAACCACTGGCCACGGTGGTATCAGTATACTGATATATACCTCCGTCAAATTCACCGATAAGTTTCCAGTCACTTGCATTGAAAACAGATCTGTACAGACGATATCCACCGAAAGGATCGTATGCTTCCGCTTCATCACTCCAGATCAGATCTACACTTCCAGATGAAGTCTCATAGTAAAACACCGGTTCCGGTGGAACATCAGGAACACCCCAGCCACCGTCACGGTAGTAGGCATCAAGCAAATTATCCGCCTGTCGCCTTAACCCATCCAGTCCTCTGCCTATTACCCACCCTCCCACAACGTGAAGGCTGTCTCCATCCGCAAGATTCACGGGGCCCATGGTGATAAGAAACTCATAGTCGTACGGCAGGAAACCCATGGCGATGGGATTGTTCTGTACGATCGGGAAGGGTCCCGGGTTTGCCGGTAAAAAGGCATTGGGAGCTGCAGGGCTGTCAATCCAGCCGGACAGATAAGCCGGGGCGCTCTGCCTGCCGCTGAAAAACTGATTGTCCCCCCACTGATAGCTATAGTACTGGTAATCATAAATTGGAATAGCCTCCTGGTTCCACCACGAATGAGACAGGGGAACAGGATATCCAAATACATCAATTGGTCTTTCAACAGTGCCATCAGCTTTTTTTATCCAGAAATCCAGAAGACGCCAACCCAAAAAACCGTTGCAGGGCGGGGAAACAGTGGGTTCACCGGTATCGTCAGTTGAAGAACCGGGGTTGTTGCCATCCCACATGTAACTGGTATTTCGCGGCACAACAGCATAAGTGGTATCTCCCACTGTGTGGTGCCAGAATTCAGGTGGCCTTCCATCAGCAAAAAGCTCCAGACCGGTATTGGGTTCTACCGTGTAAATAGTGTCTCCGTCCACGGTTTTGAAAAGTACTGTAAAGTGGTCAGAAACGCCATCGGAGTTTACATCCGCATCGACAATCCCGTCTGCTCCCAGGTAGTTGTAGTAATAGTAAACATCGTCTTCAGGGTCGCTCCATGAGGCGTCCGGATTTCTCTGATAGGTGAAGATATCTGCCTGGCTTGCTTTCGAGCCATCGTCAAATTCATAGTCGAAAGTAGCATTGGGATCGTTACACCAGATAGCATGACCATCATAAAAAACCATATCATCATCATAGAAGTATTTGTAGGGGTCAGCAGATGCCACAGCACATTCACCCATGATGGAAAAACAAAAAGCATCAAGTGGAGCACCTGGATTACCGAATTCACTATGGTGCGTAATGACAATGTCATTTACAGCGAACTGATTGTAACCGGGAGTGTCCCAGGTGTAAGCCCTCTGATTGGTTCTCACTCCGATGGGATTCTCATTGTATTCATACCAGTCATCTTCGCCCCAGGTTGAAAACTCATCAGAAAATTCACCTGGAACAATCTTTTCCATTGGATAGCCTTCAGTGGGATAAAATTCAAAAGTGTAATTGAAGTTAGAGCATGTACTCACATACGCACCCGGTATTCCACTGGGATCAACCTCACCAAACGCTGAAACTACCACAGAGGCCCAGGAAAGATATGTAGAATATGTCTCACCGGGCCACATCATCCCTCCATAGAGCCCGTAATTGATAAAGTAGGGCCAAATATCTGATAAATTGTGAAGACTACCTTCTATGAAAGGTCTGTCATCGTCCCCATGGAAAGTAACCGGCATGGAAGCCCCGTCAGGCCAAATCCCTGGACTGCTGGTAGTTGAAGAGAGAAAAACGGCAAATATCTGAAATAGTATTATCATGATCTGCCCTTCATCTGCATCAGCAATTCAAGAAGATCAAAAAGAAAGCTGTCAGCCAGTGGATCAAGCTCGAGTCCATAACCCGCATGCTTGCACATGCTCCATGCATAGATGTATCTGGCATCAAAGAAAGCAGAAGAGGCACCTGATGCTGTTACATCAACGATGTCGATATCAAAAACATTCTCCCGCATGGGGCTGCCGTAACCAAAATTGTAATCCGACGCTATTTGAAGAAGCCCCTGAGCGCAGGCTACTGCTTGAAGAATATCTCCGTCGTCGCCCCTCAATTCCTGCAATGCGCTCCAGATCGCCAGAGCATCAAGAGTGATCTGACCTGCTGATGCTCCCGCATCAAATGTCGCATAGTCATAACTGAGACTCTGGTTCACCATTACCCATGTATGATAGTCTTCTCCGCTCCCGGAAAGGGTATACATTGGTACCGTTAGATATACATAGCCAGCTGACGTACTGTCACTGTATAAAAACCATCCGCTTTCGAGATGATAAAGATCCAGACAGGAAACAGCATTGTCATGAACAGGTCTGAACCGGAACAGAAGATTTGTGCTTAACTCGTTCACCGTCAGGTAATCGTAAATTTGCGTTCCTACCCAAACAGCACCCGAGTCTGCAGTAAATGAAAGCCACAAGTCAAGTGAATCGTCTGGAAAATTCGGGTCAACACATTCAAAAAGAGTCCACAGTGTGTCCTGAGTCTGTACTTCCCCAGGATATTGCACCACAATTGACCTTCCCAGGTCTCTCTGAATTGTAATCTGTAAGAAATCGTTTCCCTGATCCCAGTAATCCTCAAGAAAAAGAGAAGCAACTCCTGCTCCCAGAAAACCTTCAGCTCTCATAACATCCACGTCAATCGCTTGCTGAAAGTACTCAAATGCATCCAGATACTGATCCTGCTGGATAGCCTGCCAGCCCAGTTCAAGAAAGCCGTCATAACCCTCCGGCTCTGGAAGATCAGAGGGACTATGCATACATGAAACGCTGAAGAGAACAAGAAAGAACACAGAAGAGCATAGAAGTGTATTCTTCATCAAATCCCTGCTCTCACTCGAACCAGTTTGACTGTTTCCGAATAACCGGGAGCAGAAAATCTGGCGAAATAAACTCCGGAGGGAATCTGGATACCTGAATTGTCGGTCCCTGACCAGGAGACGGTATGCTGCCCCGGAGGCATCTGCTCACTTGCCAGTGTATTCACAAGTCTCCCGGACACATCATACACGACCAGGGAAACAATGCCTGACTGGGGCATGGAGAATCGGAAAGAAACAAGAGAGTTGAATGGATTTGGGGAACTGCCCAGGAAAACAGGAACGGTGGAAATCTCCGGAGAGAACAATCCCGGACTGTCGCCGAAAACATATATGCCTTCTCCCTCCACGGTAGAATACATTCTTCCCGAAAGAAAATAGCTGTTCAGCTTGTGCCAGTGTTCCCCGTCAAGCCGGAAAACAGCTCCCTCCGCAGTCTCCGCAGGGAAAGAGATCAACCCCTGATGGAAGGATAAAGCAACCGGGTCCGTCTTGAAACCGGAAAGAATGATACCTGTTGAACCAAGAGGAAGATCACTGGAAACAGAAACACCAAGCGCATTTGCTTCCACAACAGATGCCATCGCACCCTGGGGAAGAATACCAGCATCAATTTCCAGCCTGGCGGTCTGAATATCCAGAATAAGCTTCCCTGTTCCACCATAGCCCACAGCAATCAGTATAGAATCCCGGTGTGGAACACCCAGGCTGTCAAAACCGCTGCACACAAGATTGTAATTACCTGCTGTCCAGGCCTGAGCCTGTCCGGTCCAGAGAGTGCCGGATAAGAAATCCATTGGTATTATGGCAGTACTGTCTGCAGAGCCGTCAGGGTTTAATCTGGACAACTCCAATTCCGGTCCAGCCCAGTCGAACCCGTAAGGTGTCTGGGTCTCTTCGCGAAGCAGGCTGGCGTACACCTGCAGATAATGCATATTGATCCCGTTCTGCAGAGCAGCCAGGAAAAGGTCTTTAGGGGCTGTGTCCTGACTCAGGACATACCTGATTCTTGCAGTACCTCCCGGATTGTTGTTGGTTAGAACAAGACAGGTTCGCAAACCTTCGAGAGAAAAAGTGCCGTTGTAGAATTCATCAAATTCCAGCGAATCAACTGACTGCAGTGTGGAGTCATCAAGAAGCACTATCCTGTAAACAGTCCAGCGGCCGTTAAGATTTGATCCGGAACCCGTGTTCTGATTGAACATTCCGTTAAAGTGAACTGTAGTATCTCCTGTCAGTGAATAGTCTCCCTGGAAATCCGCATACTGGGCGGCAAAAGTCTGTGCACTGATTCCGTAGTATGGATTCGCAATCCATGTACCGATGGGGTAGGTTGAAAATTCTCCCATGAAAGAAGCCGGGCTGTTTATCATTGTAAAGGTGTATCCAGTTCCATCAAGAAAGTTGTATCTGTAAATCCCTCCGGCATAACCACCGGCGATGTGCGCAACAAGGTTGGTGATCAGCCAGTCTTCGTACAGGGGATAAATGACGGTTTCCTCAGCAATGCTGTCTGGTACGGAAGGGTCAATGGAATTTGCAATACCAGTCATGCCTGTTTTGGGAGAAATCACGATCTCAGAAATAACATCATCTCCGAATCGCTGTTCGATGTATTTGAACCAGAGAAATTCTCCTCCCTGATTAATTCCAAAATCTCTTCCTGTCTGACCTGAGCACCAGGATGAAAGTTCAATACCCCCACCTCTGGAAAAATCTCTGATGTAAGCCCTTAGTCCCAGTCTCCCGTTGTACTCGGAGGTTAAACCGTAACACATAAACTGAGCAAACAGCCCAAGCCCGCGGATAACCCATCTATCCTCAATACTGTTGTTGGCTATTCTCAGAAACTGTCCAAACCCTGAAGCAACCGACCATGTATGAAGTGAACCTCGGATAAGCTGCCATGGTTCGCCCAACACATTCTTATAGGCACCAATATTCACATAAATAGCATCGTGGTTGTTGCCAGTATTCAAGTCACCATCAAAATCCTCCGGCAATGTGCAGACAAGGCTCTGCAACCTGACAAACATGGGTGCGCCGGGAACCGGGTAATAGTCGGGTATATCTGCAAACACAATCCATATTCTATCATCATCATTCACAGTTTGAGGTACGGCTCCGAACAGGGAAGTTACGCTTCCATAGACATCCACCCCTGCCCCTTCAAACTGAGCAGCGATGCTGTCTATCTCTGCCTGCCCCACAATATTGTCCCAGATGACCTGGAATATGGCTGAGGAGTCTGGAAGGTCAATGTAGCTTGTGTCCTGCACGAGAAAATAAGCATGCTCGGTGAGAGCTCTGCAGGTAAACTGTCGGGTTCTCAGTGTATCCGGAAAATATGAATTATCCGGTACAGTAAGATCAACAGTTTCCCCTACGTCCATGGCGGAAGCAGACCCGACGCCAAAGCTGAACACAAGCATCGAGGTATACCAGATTGTCTTTACGCAGCACATGACAGGCCCACCCTTTCTGCATAACAAGCACAGAAGCAATATTGTCAATCGTACTGTACAGTCAAGCGGACGACTCAACACTTCTTTCACTTGCTTTTGTCTGTTTTCGCAGTAATATTCTCGTTTGAGAATTGTAAAACTGAATTATTCTGGAAGAAAGTGGTACAGAAAGTGCCTTCATACAGGCTTGATGGTTCAAAATTCGAACGAATTTTCTTTAACAGGATCCTGCCTGTCATTGTTCTGTGCTCATCGGCCCTGGCATCAAGCACTGGAACCATTGCCGGAGTGGTGACCAACTCGGACGGTAGTCATATAGTTGGAGCCACTGTAATGGTTGTTGGCACACAATTCGGGGCCATGACCAACGCCGGCGGAGAGTACTACATTCCCCGGCTTGCCCCTGGCGATTATTCAATTACCGCCAATATGGTTGGTATGGCAGCGGTAACCATGGAGGGAATCACAGTTGTCTCCGACCAGACCACTGTTATCAACCTTGTAATGCAGGAGGCTGCCGCTGGTGAAACTGTAATTACCGTAACAGGCCAGAGAAATCTGGTTCTGGAAAGTGTTCCATCCACCATCCATGTTGTTGATCGCAGCGAGATAGAGACCATGCCTGTTTCAAGTATTGTGGATGTTCTTCAGAGACAGGCCGGTGTCAGCACTCAAGGTGGGGAAATACACATAAGAGGCGGGCGTTCAGGTGAAGTTGCTTTTCTCCTTGAAGGTGCTTCAGTACGCTCACCTGTAACAAACGCCTACACGGCGAATGTGCCTCTTTCCGCCATAGCAGAAGCAACCACAGTAACAGGCGGGTTCGGAGCCGAGTACGGCAACGCACTGTCTGGAATAGTAAAGATGGTTGTAAGGGAAGGCGGTTCTTCCTACGACGGAAACATAAGATTTGGAGCAGGGGCTCTGACGGCATTCGGCTACGAAACTGAGGAACGAAACTACGCGGCGCCTTCTGAAAACGACAACTTCAGAAGCGACTGTCTCACCGGAGAGCTTTCATTCGGCGGTCCTGAACCACTTACTTCCTACATTCTTCCTGCCATGGGAATAGACATTCCAGGTGAGATGAAGATATTCACTGCTTTCGAGTGGGGACGCAGCGGTTTTGACCTGGAGGACAGCAGGGGTAACTGGGAGAACAACTGGCAGAACAATCTCTCAGGTTGCGTAAACCTTACCTACCACCCTGATCCGTTGACCACATTCAGCAGTCTGGGAAGATATTCGTACAGACAGAGCGGATGGGACGAGTGGGCCTGGTCAAACTACGACCAGCCTGCCTACATAGACGGTGAGCCATACCTCGGTGGTAACTTCGATTATGCGCTGCCCATACGGTTTGACGAGACATGGGGAGTAACTTCAAGGGTATCAAGGCTGCTTGGTGAGAAATCTCTGCTTGAAGTGTCCTTTGACAGAAGTGAGTTCTGTCAGTGGCGCAGGATCAGAGATGAAGGCGGCGGCTACATTGGTGAAGGTCTTTCGCCCGCTGCATGGTTCGGTGAGTTCTTTCCGGAAAGTGCAACGGATTCTCTGGGCTTCTACCATGCAGGAACACATCCTTCTGTGTGGCTTGATTCAAGAAGCAGTGTTGCAACAGGCAAAGTGGGAATTACCAGCCAGCTGAACAGAATACTGAAGATCAACGCAGGAATTGAAGGCAGCTACTACGATATCTACGATTTCAGCGTAGACTCCAAAGGTCCGGAGCAGACCTGGGTAACAATATGGAAGGCCTACCCAAGTTCAGGTGCGGCATACGTGCAGACATCCATGAACTTCTCCGGTGCAATGGTTCTCAGCGGAGGACTGAGAGCAGATATGTTCAATCCCAACACCAGAATGATAACTCCCGGGGAGAGCGGCTCGACTGATATCCCGATAAAATTCCAGCTGAGCCCGAGATTCGGTATCACTCATCCTATTTCCGAGAGAGATGTTTTCTTTGCCACATACGGACGATACTTTCAGATGCCCAACCTGAATCAGATGTTTTCCGGTTCCAGTTACAACCTTTCCGGTAACTTCTCTATTGTGGGTAACCCGGATCTTGATGCAATAAGAACCATATCGTACGAAGTGGGAGTCAGACATCGGATCGAGGCTCTCTCAACAGTATCATTCTCTGCTTTTTCGAAGCTTATAAACGGTCTTGTTCAGACTACCCCCAGCTCCGAAGAAGGTCTCGATCAATTCTTCATGTACGAGAACGACAACAGTTATGCAACTGTTCAGGGGGCGGAACTCACAATTCTGCGCCTGCCTGGATACTTCTGGTCAGGCAGCATCAGCTACACGTATTCGGTGACGGAAGGCAGGTATTCCTCTGCAACTGAACAGTATCAGTACTCAAGTGAAGGTTACGCGGTTATTCCCACTGACGACAACTACCTGGACTGGGATCAGCGTCATACCGCCAATGCCCACCTTAACTTCAGCAATGATTGCGGAGAAGGGCCTGTCTGGGCGGGCATCCACCCTTTTGAAAACTCTGCTCTCAGCTTAAGCTGGTCTTGGGGAAGCGGATACCCGTTCACCCTGAATTCCGGTGAAATGTTTCCCTCCATAAACGAAAAACGGTATCCATGGACCATGCAGACCGATCTCAGTGGAACCCGGAAGTTCCAGATCGGAGCAGCGGAACTTGAAGCAAAGATCACCGTTTTTAACCTCTTCGACAGAGCAAACATTGTAAGAATATTTGACACGGCTTTGTACACAGATACAGGCAACCCGGGAGGGGTAAGATCGAACCCGGCGGCATACTCTCCCGCCCGACATATCTTCTTCAGCCTGGGTTTAAGCTGGTAGGTAAATTATGATAAAACACACAGGGCGCATACTTCTTTCCGCATTACTCCTCGCTGCAGTTGCATGTTACAGCCCGGTTGAATACGATGTTGTGGATCAGAGCCGGGTGGTTAAGCTTCGGGTCTCGGACAACACCATAGTTGGAACCTTCAGCGACATTACCGACGGCAGATCTCTGTGCTCGATTGGAAACAATGAATTTATTGTCGCTTCCGGAACCGGTACCCTTTACAGGTTTAACTCTCCGGCGATGGAACTGGATACCTCTTTTGTGATCGGGTTCGGAAGCGGATCAGGATATGGAAGCATGATCACACCAAAACCCGGCTCTGTCTACATTATCGGAGCTGCAGGAAAGATCATTGAGGTAAATCTTCAAACGAATTCTGTTATCGATGAATTTGAAGCAGGACCAATGCCCAATGCACTGTGCGCTTCACCAGCCAGTCAGAGATTTTATGTATCCGACGGCAGCGATCGACAGATCAGGGAAGTGGACCCTGCGGGGAACACGGTTCTACGCACATCCAGCCCGCTTAACAACGTCCCTGTTTCCATTACCGTAGAGTCTTTTATGGATGATTATCTTCTTGCCGCCAGCTCCGGAGCAGAAGGTACAGTGGAAAGAGTAACTCTCAGCACCTTCTATGTAAATTCCATATCTCTTGGCAGTTCCAGTTCAGACATCACAGCAGCCCCTGCAGAATCCATCTGGGCCGTTGTTCACCCTGACTGGTCTTCAGAAAACGGCAGAGTATCAATCTGCAGCAATTATTTTACCCCGGAGATTTTTTCCATATCTGTTGCAGGTCACCCCACAAACATCTGCAGCGTACCCGGATCAACACTGTTCTATGCGCTGAGCTATCTTGGCGAGGGAACCAGCAGGATAACTTCCATCAATTACTTCACAAAGGAAATTGTTGCCGAGATCGACATCCCCGGTTTCCCCTGGGACATCACCTCCCATGCCAACGGCGAGTACATCCTCACACTGACATCTGATATTTGAGATTACTGCCGACAGGTACACAACAGTGCTTTCCCCTCCTGTCCGGCTCTGTCCTGTTCTATCGGATTACGGCAAATCTGCTGATAACATGATCATCTGAGGTCTGCACACAGTAGACATACAGACCTGTGCAGATCAGTCTGCCCTCAGAATTAGTCAGATCCCAGTATTCCTCACCGACATCACCGCCGTAACTTCTGTGCTGAAGTGTTTTCACATGATCACCGCTGAGTGTGTATATCTGTATATCACACATGGGGGGAAGATTCACAAAAGCAATCTTGTTGGCATAAGGCAATTCCCAGGCGGCTGATCCTCTGTAGGGGTTGGGAACAACTCCTACATTCTGTGTCCAGTTCTGATCTGCGGCCCAGCCGGGAACTATGGGAACAGGTGTGCCGTCCAGCTCTTTTTTGTAGTTGTTCTGCCTGCTCTCTACGGAAGTCTCTGCATCATAAACGCACAGCGAGTAGAAATACGGAAAACCGGATGTAACGGTGCTGTCTGTGAATTCGTAAGTTCCGTTTTCCAGCTCTCCTATCAGTTCCCAGTCTGAGGCATTGAAAACCGATCTGTAGAGGTGATAGCCTCCAAAGGGCTCATATATCTCCGCCTCGTCACTCCAGGAACAATCCACAACCCCATTGCCTGCTTCGTAGAAAAAGGATGGCACCGGAGGAACATCCGGAACACCCCATCCGCCGTCACGGTAATAGGCATCAAGCATGTTGTCAGCCTGCACTCTGAGATCAGCGAGGCCGGCGCCTATAACCCAGCCGCCAATAATATGAAGACTGTCTCCGTCAGCCAGATCAACCGGCCCCAGAGACACGAGAAACTGATAATCATAAGGCAGATAACCCATGGCAAGGGGGTTATCGTGTACAATTGGAAAAGGTCCGGGATTCGCCGGCAGGAAAGCATCGGGAGCGCTGGGATCACTCATCCATCCTGCGAGATAAGCGGGACCGCTTCGCCTGCCGCAAAGATCCTGATTCTCTCCCCATATGTAGTTGTAAGATGCCTCATCAGTGTAGGGAATACCATCTGTGTTCCACCAGGAATGAG
>JAGGYZ010000246.1 GCA_021162285.1 Candidatus Fermentibacteraceae bacterium | reverse complement strand
TGCCTCCGGTTATCCGTCTTGATTTTGTGCTGATAGACGGGCAGTGGTACATCGAACAGGTTGAGAGTGAGCTTCCCAGGGATGTTATTGATTCTCTCAGTGTTCAGACCCAGGCATCTCTGGTGTTGCAGAACCCTGTGATCAGGCGTGAAATGCGCATTGCTAGAATGCTTCTGGATGACTGTGCGATGGATCACTCAATAAACTGGGCTTCCTGGGTATCTGCAGAGCAGAACGGTGCCGACTTTGCCGGGTACATAATGGAGCTTTCCAATGAGAGTTATGCCACTCTTGCCCTGAGCAACATGAGATCGGCGGCAAAACTGCAGATAATTCAGGACAGAGCGACATTCCAGATAGATAATGTTCCTGTAGAGTTGAGAGAACTTGTCGCAGCATGGCGGGAGCTGGCTTACCTGAAGAAAGCAGTTCTAAGGGCAAACCACGAAGCTATGCAGAATCTTCGCCAGACCGGAACCTGGATGGTTCCGGATACCGAAGAAGAAACCGCCAGAATTGCTTTCCTGGAAAGTGTGTTCTACTCTGTAGACAACCTTGTTGAGCAGAACGATACACTTTCCACAGTTTACCCTGTGCTGCTTACCTGCGGAAACAGTGAACCTCTTGAACATCTGATGGTTCAACTGGATCCTCACCAGCTGGAACAGAAAGTGGAGAATGATATAGGAGTTCCTATCTGGAGAGCACTTGGAGTAGATATGAACGGAGATATTGATCCTGAGCGGGTACTGTACTGGGCAGGAGACATCTATCTTTTCATGGGAACACCCACAGGGTATACTCTGATCTGGAGAAGCTGGAAAGACTACAACAGTGATTACCATGGCCAGTTTGGAACACAGACATCACCTGCAGGAAACCGAAGCATAGTTCTGGTTGGTAACAGCGGAGAGTACGAATACGAACTGTTTCTAAATCAGGATAACCAGCCGGTTTTCGAGAGAACTTCCATTTCTTCAGATACAACGGCGGATGTCAGAGATGATGAGCTGGTAGAAAGCCCGCTTCTGGGTGGAGACAACAGATAATGAAGAAGAAACTGACTGCAGTCATTTACTGGCTGGTTATTGCCGGTGTGGTTGGATTATCGTTTGGGGCAGGATTTCTTTACCGGGTCTGGAACGACAGTGCTGTGGCGTTCAGACAGGCAAGAGGCAACCTTCTTGTAGCCGGGCTCAGGGGCAGTGAACCGGTGAGTGCCACCAGAATATACGACTGTTATGGAAATCAACTGGCCACCGCTTTTGTTGAAAACAGGTATCCGGTTACCCTTGATCAGGTCAGCCCGTGGGTTATCCGGGGGTTCGTTGCCACGGAAGACAGAAATTTCTACTCTCACAGTGGTGTCGATCTTCAGGGTATAAGCAGATCCATGGTCCACAACCTTAGAACAGGCGACAGACACGGTGGCAGCACCATTACCCAGCAGCTGTCCAGGGGGCTGTTTCTTGTTCAGGACCAGACCTTTCAGCGGAAGCTCCAGGAGGCATTCATTGCCATGGAGATTGAAAGGCAGTTCAGCAAAGATGAGATAATGGAAATGTACCTGAATCAGATCTACTTTGGCTCAGGTGCGTACGGAATAGAAGCGGCTGCAAGGACTTACTTCGGTGGGATTTCTGCTGCGGAACTAACCCTCTCACAGTCAGCGATGCTGGTGAGAATGGTAAAGAATCCCAGCGGGTTCAACCCTCTGCAGAATCCTGACAGATGTCTTACCCAGAGGAATCTTGCCCTGTACATGATGGCTGATTACGGCGTGATTACCCAACAGCAGAAACAGGAGACTTCAGAGCTTCCCCTTGGAGTTGATGTGCACCGGTACGAGCTGGAACAGGACTGGGATTACTTTACAGAGTACGTAAGACAGTATCTGGTGGGCCGGTACGGGTGGTCTGCAGTTTACGAACAGGGTCTGGAGGTCTACACAACACTTGATCCTTTCATACAGGAAAGTGCCAGGCTGGCTGTAGACAGTATCCTGACACTGAAAGAACCTGTGTGGGATTCACTGACAGGAACCTGGCTGGAAGACTCGGAAAGACTCCGATATGAGAGTTCATGGGCACGGTGGCAGGCTGTGGAAGATACAACTTCCGGAGCTCCTGACTACATTCAGAGTGCACTGGTGGCTATTGATCCAACCACAGGTTACATAAAAGCCATGATAGGCGGTCGGGATTTCCAGGACAGTGAGTTCAACAGGGCGGTTCAGTCGAGAAGGCAGCCTGGAAGTTCCTTCAAGCCTTTCTTTTACGCAGAAGCAATTGAACAGGGCTGGTCACCGGGCAGTGTTATTCTGGATCAGCCTGTGGTCATTGATCTTGATCCCGGTTCCTGGCGTCCCCGGAACTACGACAGGGAATTCCACGGTATGGTTACGCTGAGGGAAGCCCTTGCCAGATCTTTCAATGTGAGTGCTGTTCGTGTTGGAAATGCCGTTGGAATTGAAACAGGGGCGGCAAGGGCTACTGCGATGGGAATCAGCTCACGACTTCCCATTGTTCATTCACTTCCCCTTGGAAGCTGCATGGCAAATCCTCTTGAAATGGCAAGAGCGTACATACCATTCGCAACAGGCGGGCTGGCCAGAAATTCAACTGCAATTTTGAAGGTGGAAGACAGGTACGGCAACCTGCTGGAAAGCAATGAACAGCCCGATCCCGGCAGAAGAGTTCTAAGCGTTACCGGAGCTTATCTCATGAACAGTATGCTTCAGTCTGTACTAAGAGAAGGTACTGCTACAGGTGCTCACTGGTACTGGGGAGGCCCCTTTGCAGGCCGTGAGGCTGGAGGGAAAACCGGTACTACCAGTGATTATGCTGATGCATGGTTTGTGGGATTTACTCCTGATCTTGTTGCCTCTGTGTGGGTCGGATACGACAACCACGTTGTCAGAATGAGGTTGCAGAACGGCAGGGGACAAGCGGGAAGCAGTATTGCTCTTCCGATATGGAATGGATTTATGAGAAGGGTTTTTGCCGACTCAGACCCGTCTACTGCCCCTCAGTTCCCCGGTCCTGTTCCCGGTGAGGTGGAAGAAGTTGTTATCTGCAGGGTAACCGGGCAGCTGGCCAATGCCGCCTGTGCTGAACACGCAAGGAGTGAGTTGTTCTGGACTGGAACAGCTCCCACTGTTACATGTGAACTTCACACAGACAGCACAGGGTTCGAAGCGGATACATCCCTTGGTGAATTTACAGATTTTGACAGAAACTTTGGTCAGGGTGGAGTTTAGGTATTTCTGTGTTTCCAGATTACACAGCCACTCAATACATGACGGGATAGTTTAGAATGGGAACAGAAAGCCTTCTTTTTGCAGTTGCTGCAGTGTTTCTGGCGGCAGCCGTTTTTATGGGATACAGGTTTATCAGGTCTCCTGTCTGGAAGCAGAGACAGCTCCGGAAAGCAGCCAGAATGGCAGCTGCCGGGAGAGTGCAGGAAATGATAGACTACCTTGAAACCAACAGAAACAGTAAAAGCGTCACCTGTCCTCTGACCAATGCCCTTGTGTTCTACTTTATCCGCAGCGGTGAAACCGGGAAAGCAGAGAAAATAGTAACACAGGCAATGCAGGCGGGAGACACCAGTGGAACTGCCCTTGCCCAGATGGCATACATAGCCCAGCAGCAGGGGAACAATGAGACTGCGGAGGATTACTACAGGCAGGCCATGCAGCGGGATTCCGAGCTTGAAGGAACCATGAAAGTCAACCTTGCCGGGCTTTATATCAACATGGATAAAAAACTGGATGAAGCAGAAAAGCTTCTGGAAGAAGCCCTTGAGATGCGTGAAGGTGCGGGAAAGAGCGGAGTTTACCTCAATCTCGCCATGCTTCACATGAAGCGTAAAGAGTATTCCCGGGCCAGGGCCAGTGCGGTTACATCTGCTGAACTGCTTCCGGACACAACGATTACACGGATGGGTAAAGCTCAGGCTTTTGGTCTGGCAGCCAGGTGTTCTGTGAAGCTCAACGACGGTGCAGAAGCGAAAAGACTTGCCTCAAAGGCTCTGAAAGTGCTGGATGACCAGCCTGGAACGGATAAGTTAAAGCAGGAGCTCACCGCTATTATCGCAGAAAAGCAGGAATCAGACCGGTGAAGAAGGCAGTCTGGGGTATTGTTATCGCGATTGCCGTTTACACGGTTCTTGTGCTTCGATCAGATATTCAGAATGTGGTATCCGCAGCGGACTCTGTTAATCCCGTCTGGATACCGCTGTTTCTGATCCTTCCCCTGTTCAATTACGCAGTTAGATTTTTAAAGTGGCAGTATTTTCTGCACAGAATAGAAGTGAAAGTTCCGGTTAAAGAGAGTTTTCTGGTGTTTATTGCCGGTTTTTCCATGACTGTTTCCCCCGGCAAAATGGGTGAACTCCTGAAGTGCAGCCTTCTTAAAAAGCGAAGGAACATTCCCATAGAAAAAACAAGCCCCGTAGTTGTAGCCGAAAGACTCACAGATCTGATAAGCATGGTACTTCTGGCTTTGATCGGAGCTCTGCTTGTGAAAAGCAGAATTGCCCTGCCGGCAGCAGGGGCAGGAGCTGTTTTTGTTGCTGCGGCCATGTTTATTGTTATGAACAGGAGAGCATGGGATCTGTTTTCAAAAGTGGCCCACAGAATTCCGTTTCTGGGAAAGCGAAAGCACCTGTTTGATGATTTCAGAGATGCTTCTGTCAAACTTCTCGATATGAAGAGCCTTGCCGTTTCGGTTCCCATAGGTATGGTTTCATGGGGAATAGAGGCACTGGTTCTGTGCGTTGTGGCAGCCTCAATGGGTTACCATCTTCCCCCTGGGGTTGCCCTTCTTTCGCATGCCGCAGGCAGCGTTGCAGGAGCAATATCAATGATCCCCGGTGGTCTTGGTCTTACGGAAATTACAATAGACGGAATACTGTGCGACTACCTGCCGGCAGCCACTGCAACCGTTACCACTCTGCTTATGAGATTTGCCACACTGTGGTTCAGCGTAGTTCTGGGTATAACCGCTCTGATAGCTCTGAAAAAGAATCAGTAATATCTACAGCCCGCTGTTTACATCATCGGGATTAAGCAGTCTGTTTGAATCGGTGCTTCTGTAATAGATATCATTTTTGCCGCTTGGAGAGCCACCAGTAGAACAGATTGCGGCAGAACCTCCCGCACCGCCGCCATCGGAGCATACAGATCCACCAGTACCGGCACCGTTGCCCAGAGAACACACCGCCCCCCAGCCAAGTTTTGATGCTTCCACGAGGCTTAACAGTTTTGGTTTTGAATACTCATCAGGAAAAAGCAACATCTTTCACCTCCATGCTGCAATAATACTACCAGAACAGGTGTTTGACAAGAAACAGGTGGGTCTGCCGTATGGATCTGCGGTTTAGAAATCCGGCTGGCTGAAAACGGGTAACAGTTCGGTACCTTCCCAGTCGCAGAACACCGGTTACCACTGTAACACTGTTTTCCATAGGGACCCTCCATCCTGTCGTGTCCTTACCGGAGTTGTCGCCTGCCGTTGTTACAAGCAGCTCAGTGTTTGCAGCTCTTACAGAAACAACTCTGTGAACAACTGCAGTGGTGTTCAGGTCACCTTGGAATACAGTTACCATTCCAGGGCGAAGAGCAGAAGCGGGAATTTTCCGTGCAGAGAGAATGTCGCCTGGCATAAGATTAGGCCACATGGACAGGCCTTTTACGTAACCTCTTATCACGGTGAAACCCTGTGCAGCAGCTCACTGACGATGTCCGATGGATCAGTTTCCAGCGGGTACCTCAGAATGAACGCAGGAAAGCTGTGGAACAGCCGTTGAAGATACCGGCCTGCCTGCGCCTTTTCTTCCCGGTTAAGGTGGGGCATTGAAATAATCGAAATGGTTCTTCTCGCCCTGTATTCTCCGTACCGGGGAAGAATTTTCACGACTTCCGTGTTGTTTCCTTTCTCGAGAAACACAAATGCTTTCATAAATGCTGGAGCAATGTCCTGTATGCCGGTGGAGAGTTTCAGGCTTCCGCAGGGAAGGCACCTTGTGTGTTCATCAGTGCCTTTTGTAACGATCACTGTGTCGTCTGCAATAAAGAAGAAGTTTTTTGAAGCAAGGTTCATTGCTATGGTGGATTTTCCTCCTCCTGAGGGGGCCAGAAAAACCACGGCATTACCGTTCTGCTCCACACAGGAACCGTGAAGAATCACACCCTCTGGAAGAATGGCTCTTGCCTGAGCTCTGAACAGAAGCCTGTCTCGAGTATTCACAGCAGCCTTGTTTCCGGGAAAAGGCCGGCTTCCCAGGCACGCTGGCATAGAATGTCCGGGCTGGTGATAGAGCCGCCTGTTTCCAGGTTGTTAACCACGCACCTGCCAATACACGAGTTCTTGTGTATGCATCTGCTGCAGACACCTTCCAGTTTATCTGGAAGGGAGGATCGGATCATGCGGTACACAGTTGAGTTCTTCCACGCGTCCTCAACGGAGTTTTCGGGGAATCTTCCCCACGACATATCGTCTCTGTAGAATGCTACACCGCAAAGCGAAAAGGTGCCGTCAGGAAGAACGCCCATAAGATTTCTCACCGGGCAGTACCCCAGGCTGGACAAACGGTTAACCGGAAGCAGTGCCGGGGGAACAGAAGGAAGTACCCACCTGGGTGTGGCTGTGTCAAACCAGTGAAAAAAGTCCAGAGTGTCCTGTATGGAGATGTTGTCGAAGAAGCTGTTGCTTTTGCCTCTTCCTGAAGGAGATATGAAGTTTATCTTGAGTGTGGAGACCCCTATACTCCGGGTAAGGTCAATCATGTCCAGCACAGGCTGCCTGGCGGTGTCGGCCACAGACATGATTATCTGGCTGTTTATACCGCTGGAAACAAGTTTTTCGGCAAAATTCACCGTTTTTTTCCATGCGCCTATACCACCTCTGAATTCATCGTGAACAGATTGATCGGCGCTGTCTATACTCACAGAAACATGGTATGGCTTTGCCTCGGTGAATGCTTCCCATATTCCATCCGGCTGAAGGGTTCCGTTGGTTTCTATAACAACTTCCGGAAATATCCCGGCTATAAATCTGTAGAGGGAAACGACATCATTGTAAAGAAAGGGCTCTCCTCCTGTTAGTTTTACGTACCTGGTACCCAGAGACTTCGCCTGGATGAGCAGTTTTTTCCACTGGCTCAGAGTGAGGTTTTCTTCGTCTGTGGAACCCTCATTTACCCAGCAGTGTTTGCAGTGGAGATTGCACCCGCCTGCAGGGTTGATGTACAGCACCGAAGGATCGGGAATGGTTGAACTCATTTTTCACCCATGTATATTTTCAGACAGGAGTGCCTGTCATAGCCTACTTCTTCGTTGCTGTTAAGGGATTCCACCGGGCATCCTCCTGTGCAGTAGCTCAGGTACTTGCAGTTGGCGCAATCGGAAAAGACGGTTCTGGGCTGGTTCAGATAGTCCGAGAATTTCTTCATCTCTTTACCCTTTAAAATATTTTCCAGAGACTGTTCAGTGATGTTACCCAGAGTTACTTCAGGAAGATGGTCACACGGCGTTACCCTGCCGTCGGGAAACACAGCAATTTTTCCCACACCGCCGCCGCAGGAGTACGCCGCGTTGCTGACTTCAGGTAAAACTGAATGCATCAGTTTCTGTATTCTTTCTCTCATTTCCAGAATTGTTCCCAGAATTTTACCGGGATACTTCCCGGAAACAGCGCTAAGCTCTTCAGCGGCACTTATTACCTGTGCGATATCCGGAATCATGGAGTTTTCAAGAATCGGGCCTGCCATAAGAAAGTTGTTGAACTTGATCCAGCGAGCTCCAAGGGACATTGCCAGTTCTGCCGTTTCACCCAGTCTGTTAACATTCAGCGCTGTTACTGTACAGTAGAAACCAAAAGGCAGGCCTGCCTCGTGGAGCCTCTCAATACCGAGTATCATTTTGTCGAAAACTCCCTGCCCTCTCTGACTGTCCACAGTTTTCCTGTCCGGACCGTCGAGGCTGATCATTATATCGTCCAGCCTTGACGAATACAGCTTCAGAGCCTTAAGAACCTGAGAAGTGATCATGGTTCCATTTGTGTTAAGGGAGAATCGGAAAGGTCTGCTGTAAACCTCTGCAAGAAATTCAGTGAAATCAGGTCTGTATGTGGGTTCACCGCCTGTTATGGTCAGCTTGATAAGTTTACTTCTACTGAGTTCGTCCAGTATTTTTATCCATGCTGAAAGGGGAAGATCAGTGTCCAACCTGCCGTAGCTGTTCACAGAACAGTGCCGGCAGTTCAAATTGCACCTGCCGGTTATCAGCAGATTGGCTTCTGAAGGGGAAACCCAGTATGAAGAACTCAATCCAGTGTGCCTTTGTTCCTCAGTTCCTCGATGAACTCATCGAGGTCTTTTTCCAGATCCTGTTGCTCCGGATACAGATTTTTCAACTCTTCAAGAATACTGTCTCTGCTTTTTCCGCTGTCTATCATATCACAGATGCCGAAAGCAACCCCTTCGATCACCTGAAGGTTACCTGTGTTTACATTGAAGAGTATGCCGCCTGCAGGTTCTCTTCTGAACACCACTCCATTTGCATATTGCAGTTCTGCCATCTCCACTCCCATCAATGGAACATTGACTGTCCGGGTTTGTATAGGTAATATACTACACACAATCAGGAGGTTCCTTGTATGAGAAAAACAGCTCTTGTTCTTTTTGCAATTGTTTTTGGGGCATCAGCCTATGGTCTTGAGCCTTCCGGTTTCAACCTTGTGGGCTATCCCGATTATGCATCGGGTTTCCATCCGGAATTCAGCAGCATGGCCAGTTTCTCTTTCTCATCAGGGCAGTACGGTTCTGTGGGAGAGGGTACCTATACAGGCAGCATGAGGTTTTCACTTCACCCTGATGTAGACGCCAGTGTTGAAATGGGCTATTCCAGGTTGATGATGTTTTCCGGTGGTGAAGAAATGGGAAGAATTCTGGGAGGTTTTCAGTTGAACTGGAGACCGTCAGAGAACTCTCTTTTCTCAATTTCATACCGCGGTGTGCTTCCGGAAAGCAGTTTGAACTTCGGAGGAATGTAGACGTTCTGGTTGCTTGTTCTGGTTTCTTTTTCCCCGGGTGATTCGCTGGTTGATTCCGGTAACATCGCTGATGCCGCAGTGTCCTACAGTATGCAGTCCCGCGAACAGCCTTCAAACTGGTGGCCGTTCTACAGGGCTGCCTGGTGCTTTAATCTTCTGGATCTTCCTGATTCGGCCAGAATTTACGCGGAAAAAGCTCTCAGTATTCAGCCTGCCAGTGAACGATGTCTTTCACAGCTGCTGAAGTCTCTTTCCAGAGAGCCGGAGCAGGTACTGGAGTACTCATATCTGGTCAGCGGCGGCGGTTCGTGCAGGTACAGGCTTGCCAGAGCCGAACTCGAACTTGACCTTTCTGATAAACCCTCTCTCAACTGGCTTGAAAGTTCATATACAACCGGTACCGATTCCGTGGTAGCAGATGCAGGTTGCTGGCTCTGTATCCTTCATGGAGACAGAGGCCTGCAGTACATACAGAGATCGGTTGAACTTGTGCCAGGCAGTGTGTTCTACAGAAGCCTGCTGATAGACAAACTGATACAGCATGGATACAATGAAATGGCAGTTGCGCATTTCGATACTCTCAAGGGAGCTGATGTACAGGGGTTGCTGTTGTGGCAGACCGCTTCGTCGGTGCTGGAAGCCACAGGGGATCCCTGTGGCGCGATTGAGGCTTCCAGACTGGCGTGGAGAATCAGAATGACACCCTCCACTTCTGCAGATCTGGGATGGAAACTGTACTTTTACGGGAGAGATCTCATGAGGAACGGTGAAATGCAGGCTGCTGTTCCGTATCTCAGGGAATCTTCGGTTCTGTGGAGCAGTGAAAGCCTGTGGGCTGTAAAGTCAGACTCTCTGATAGACTTGATGAATCAGTTTACAAGCGTATCTGACGGGTACGGAGAACCCCTGTGAAACACGCGGTATGCATCTGTTCTGCTGCTTTTGTTATGTTCAGCTCTGGATGCAGTTCTTTTACTGTTCCTGATAAGTGGAATCACTTTGCATTCTCAGCCTCACTTTCATCGGTGGCTGTTGCGGCTACATCAGAGCCTGCTGAATCGGCGACTTTTTGTGTGGGGATGGGGTTGTTGAAAGAAATTTACGACGGTTTGTACGGCTCCGGTTTTCAGGTATGGGATCTTGCAGCTGATGTGGCCGGAGCGGTCACAGGAAGTGCCGTCGCACAAGAAATCTGTATGGAGGAGAATCCTTAATGGGGAAGATTGGAAAACTGTTCAAAAAAATCCTTGGAGACAGTCAGGCTAAACTGATGAAAAGTCTTGATCCGCTGGTGGAGCAGATCAACACTGAATACTCCAGCCTGTCTGCGCTAACGGAAAGTGAGCTGAAAGACAAGACCAGAGAGTTCAGGATCAGACTCCTCAAAGGGGAGACCCCTGACGATCTGCTCAGCGAGGCTTTTGCCGTTGTGAAGGAAGCGTGCCGCAGAAATGTGGGAATTGCCTGGGATGTAAGCGGGCACTCCACGCAATGGAACATGGTTCCCTACGATGTTCAGCTCAGGGGGGGTATTGTTCTTCACCGTGGAATGATCACGGAAATGGCAACTGGTGAGGGTAAAACCCTTGTCGCAGTGCTTCCAATGTACCTCAACGGTCTTGAACTGAACCCGGAGTGGAAAGAGCTTGCTCTGAAGCAGTACGGAGAAGACTACGACACATGGTTTTTTGAGCCGCTTGATGGTGTTCCCCCTGGAGCAGGTGCTCATCTGGTTACCGTAAACGACTATCTGGCTCTCCGTGATGCACAGTGGATGGGTCCAATATACGAGTATCTGGGTTTTTCCATCGGGTGTATACAGGGCGGGATGGCACCTGACCAGCGGCGGCAGCAGTACAACCGTGACATTACCTACGGAACAAACAGTGAGTTTGGCTTCGATTACCTCCGGGATAACATGGCGGTAAGACTGGAACAGAGGGTTCAGCGAAGGTACCACTACACTATAGTTGATGAGGTGGACAGTGTTCTTATTGATGAAGCCAGAACACCTCTGATCATAAGCGGCCCAGTTGCCAGAAACAGAAACAGATACTTGGAGTATCGCTCTGTTGTGGCCAGGCTGGTGAGGAAACAGGCAGAACTGATAAACAGTATTGTCGCGGAAGCCAGCGACTTCTGGGAGAAAGAAGATTACCACGAAGCTGCTACTCTGTACCTCAAAGCAAGAAGAGGTGCCCCGAAACACCCAAGGCTTGCCAAAGCCATGCGTGACCCCGACAGAGTTGCTGCAGTTAAGCGGATCGAGGGCGAAAGGTTACGCGACAAAAACATACATCTGCTTGATGAGGGACTGTATTTTGCCATCGACGAGAGGGAAAAATCGGTTTCAGTCTCAGACCTCGGAAGGGCACTGCTCTCGCCGGAAGACCCGGACTTTTTTCTTCTCACTGACATTGGTGAAGATATGGCTGAACTTGAGGTTATGGAATTATCAGAGCAGGAGAAATCCGAAAGGAAGAAGCAGATATACGAGAGTCATTCTGCAAAGGCAGAGGCTCTTCACAACATAGATCAGCTTCTTAAAGCATACCAGCTGTATGAAAATGATGTGGAGTATGTGCTTGATGACGGGCGTGTTGTAATTGTCGACCAGTTTACAGGCAGACCAATGCCCGGGAGACGGTTCAGTGACGGGCTTCATGAGGCCCTGGAGGCCAAGGAACAGGTTGAAATCAGAAATGAAACGCAGACCCTGGCCACCATCACCATTCAGAACTACTTCAGGATGTACGACAAGCTTGCCGGGATGACTGGAACTGCAGAAACAGAAGCTGAAGAGTTCGGCAGTATCTACGGTATCGATGTCGCAGTTGTTCCAACCAACAGACCCATAGCAAGAATTGACCACAACGACAGGGTTTACGCTTCCAAAAGGGAAAAGTACGCAGCCATAATAGATGAGATCGCAAAAAGGCATGACACAGGGCAGCCTGTTCTTGTGGGTACAGTTTCGGTGGAAGTATCTGAATTACTGTCGAAGATGCTTAAGAGAAGGAAGATTCTCCACAGTGTTCTGAACGCGAAACACCATCAGCAGGAGGCTGAAATCGTATCCAGAGCAGGTCAGAAAGGCTCAGTTACCATTGCCACAAACATGGCTGGCCGTGGTACCGATATCAAAATTGCCGATGAAGTTAAAGAACTGGGAGAGACGGAAGGCGGCCTGTTTGTAATAGGAACGGAAAGGCACGAGTCCCGGAGGATCGACCGGCAGCTCAGAGGCAGAAGCGGCAGGCAGGGTGACAGGGGAGGCAGCAGGTTTTATCTGTCCCTGGAGGACGATCTGTTCCGGTTGTTTGCCAGCGAGAAGATCATTGACTTTCTCAAAAAAAGCCAGGAGAAAGAGGGCGAGCCCATCGAGCATGCCCTTCTTACAAAGTCCATTGAACAGGCGCAGAAACGGGTGGAGCAGTACCACTTCGGTATAAGAAAGCATCTTCTTGAGTACGATGATGTGGTGAACAGGCAACGGGAAGTTGTCTACGGAAGACGGTTGCAGGCTCTCACTGGAGAAGGGCTTGATGAAGAGGTTCAGGACATGATTGAAGCTGTGATTGACCACAGTCTTCTTGAGTTTATTCCTGACGATTCTCAGCCCCATGAATGGAATCTGGAGGGAGCTGCGGTGAGCCTCAGGGACACCACAGGGGCCGTTTTCAGGATTAATGGAATTCGGGAAAAGTACAGAAATGCGGAAGAACTTCGCCTGAAGCTTGTGGAAATGGTGATGGACTTTTTCAGTAAGAAAAAAGAAAAACTGGGCGAACAGCTTGTTCTGGATCTTGAAAAATGGTCTGTACTCAGGTCCATTGATACCCAGTGGAGAGATCATTTGTACTCACTGGATCACCTGAAGTCCGGAATCGGTCTCCGGGCCTATGCCCAGAGAGATCCTCTTGTAGAGTACAAAAAAGAAGCATTCAATATGTTTGAGGATCTTCTTGATGCTGTTGACAAACAGGCGGCAAGACAGATATTAACACTGTGGCCTTCTTCTAAAATACAGCGGCAGCAGGGTCCGCTGGGGAAAGCTGTTCATCCTGGTCTCAGTGCTCCGGCAGCTCCCTCGTCAGCTGATCCCAGAGCGGGGAAGGGCAGGAATGCAGAGGGCAGGCAGCAGACGGTCAGGCGGTCTGAGGAAAAGGTTGGAAGGAATGATCCGTGTCCGTGCGGTAGCGGAAAGAAATACAAGCAGTGTTGTGGAAGATAGGAAGCTTACGGAAGGAGATATGTGATGAGTGAGAGAGGCAAGGGAGAATTCTGGGCTTTTGCAGCAGGTTTGCTCGCCGGAGGCGTGGTTGCACTTCTTTATGCACCTGCCAGAGGTGAGGAAACCAGAAAAAAGATAATGGAAACTGCCGAAGACACCTACCACAAAGGTGAGGATATCTACGATAAGAGCAGAACCGAAGCAGAAAAAATCTACCACGATGGCAAAGAAAAAGCCGGTAAGATCTACACCGAAGGTCGAGCAAAAGTAGAAGAGACCATCGACTATGTACGCGACAAGGTGCACAAGGACGCTGTAGAGGCAGAACCGACCCCAGAGAAGTAAACAGGATAATGCCGCCGGTAGTTGTAGTGGGCGACGGAGCTGTGGGAACTGCAGTGGCCGTCGCTCTTTCCAGTTCCGGGACAGAGGTAATTCTCGCCGGTCCTCCTGGAACACCGGAAACACACAGAGCTTTTGTTACTGATGGCTTTCTTCGCAGGTCAGCTGTGCTGGTTCATACCGGCATAAACAATGTTACATCGGCCTTCACCGTGGTTGTCGCACTGAAGGCCTTTGATATAAGCAGTGCTGCTCCTCTGGTAAAGCATATATGCGATGGTGGGATAATATCTATATCCAACGGTATGGATCTGGAGAAACAATGGGGCGATCTGGCTGGAAGGGTGAAGTACGGGGTGTTGTCCATGGGGTTCAGAAAGCTGAGTCCAACCACGGTATCCACAACAGCCGGAGTTTTATTCTGTGAGCAGGGAGGGGTCTCCGCTGACATTTTTGGTTCCAGCGGAATTCCAGTGGAAGAAGTAGACAATATCGATGAGGTCAGATGGGCCAAGTGGTACGCAAACAGTATTATAAACCCCATAGGTGCTCTTACCGGTCTTGCAAACAACAGGATCGTAAGTGCTGGGCTGCGTCCCCTGATAGACAGTATATCTCGTGAGCTTTCACTGATAATGCCGTCAGGCGAGGCACTGGACAGGGGGAACAAACTTCTCGAATGGCTGCTGAAGAATTCTTCAAACAGGTGCAGTATGCTTCAGGATATGGAAAAAGGATTACCGACTGAAATTTCTTTCCTTACCGGTCTGTGCGAAAAAAAGCTGCAGGGCAGATGCCCCACAGCTTCAGTTCTGGTGTCTCTTATCAGAGCGAGGTAGTTTAAATCACAATGACCCTGCAGGATGCTGTTTTTTCACTGCCGGAAGCAGTAACGGTGTAAATTCC
>JAGGYZ010000125.1 GCA_021162285.1 Candidatus Fermentibacteraceae bacterium | reverse complement strand
GCCCTTCGCTGAATCGGGTTCAGTATTTCCGGGGGAGCCATGAAATCCATGTCTGCCACCCACATGGGTTGCAGTCCATCTTTTCCGAAAAACGCTGGAAGAAAGTCCCATTTAACAGAACCGGTTCCTCTTCGCTCTACCACCGCGTTGAAATCGAATACCATACATCCTCCGAATTTTTTACAGCCTGCCGTATTCTAAAAAAAAAGGCTGGAATTTCATAGGGATTGACTTTTACTATCCAGATATTTCTATTCAGGGGCGAAGCAGGAGGGTTATATGAAAACTGTCTTTTCGTTCTTAGTGTTGTTCTGCATTTTAGCGGTTAGAGCTTCTGGCAGTGAACCCATGTTTCTCTGGGATGTGGATTTCCCTTATTGCGGCAAGTCAGTTGTCAGGGATGCGGTAGAGAATTCATCTGGAGGTTTTGTAGCCGTTGGCGAGGTTTGCAGCGGTACAATGGAACAGAACGCATTGAGTGTCTGCGGTATAGATAGTGCAGGTTCAGTGGCTTGGGAGAATACAGCTCTCAACCTGGGAAGTGCTGCGGGATACTCCATAGAAAGATCAGGTGAAGGTTTTGTTCTGTGCGGTGTCTGTACAGATTCCTGTGGTGAAAACGCTCTGGTGATGAAAGTCGACGGGAGCAATGGCAGCACCACCTGGGTCAGAAGTGTGGGTAACGATGGGGATGATGGATTGTACAACCTGTGCGTTGGCAGGAACAATGAAACAGTCGCGGTAGGTTACTCCATAGACGAAGAAACGCATGACAGTGATGTCTTCGCGGTGTGTGTATCTGATTCCGGGACTGTTCTGTGGAGCAAGCGATTTGTGGCAGCAGGGCAGCAGGCTGCCTACTCTGTTGTACCCTCAACAGACCGGGACGGAGGTTTTGTTCTTACAGGTACTGACAACGGGGAGGTTTTCCTGATGAAAATAGACAATCGGGGAAACTGGATCTGGAAAACAAATTACCCCCTTGACGGAAATCAGATTGGAAGAAGTTTAACGGCCTATTTCGATGAAGGATACATTGTTGCAGGAAGCACGGCGGGGGCTGATGGTTATCCCGATGTTCTGCTGGTATTTTTCGACGAGAACGGAAGTGTTGTCAGAAACTATACCCGTAGTACAGATGGGCCGGACAGTGCCTGTTTCATACAGGAGGTGTCTCCAGCCGGTTTTGTTGTTCTTCTCAATTCCAACTCGGGAACTGGAGAAGGTTACCGCCCCCACCTTTTGAGATTTGATCCATGGCTTTCCATCATCTGGTCTGTGGAGATTATTGATAGAGGTGCTTTCTGCTATTCCCTGCTGCAGACATCGGATGGTGGATTTCTTGTAACCGGGAAAAGCTCTTCACCGGAGGATGATTCAGAGTACTCTTCGTGTGTTGTCAGGCTGTCTCCTGAAGATCTGCTGAACTGGGAAGAAGAAACGGTTCCCGTCAGCCACGCTGGTTTTTAAGCAATTCTTCCAGGGCTGTCACCATACTTATTGCTCCTTCAAGCACCTGGGCTGGTCCTGTCGCTGTCATATAAGCCGGAGTTGAAACAACTCGGTTCTGCCTGTCTACAACCGACTTGTCTGCAGAGCATTCCACGTGCCTGCAACCCATCTTTTCAATTTTGTCTGCAGTTGTTCTGTCATTGCCGATGGTTAGTGTTGTACCTGGAAGGCATCTGGCAACCAGAGTTGGTGCTATACACATTGCTCCTATGGGGATGCCCAGTTCATTTGCGTTTTTCAGAAAGCTGTTTACTTCCGGGTTGATGCTGCAGGAGGCTCCGTTCACTGCAAAATCACACAGGGTAAGTGCAACCCCCAGCCCCCCCGGGATAACAACGGAGTCTATGTTTTCCAGATGGATCTCGTTCAGAGGTACAATCTTTCCTCTGGCAATTCTTGCGCTTTCCTCCAGTGTATTTCTGGGAGGAAGTTTCGTGCCGTCGATGTATGAAACGGTTTTCTGTTGAGGAATAGCCGGAGCTGTATAGACAATATCCCAGCCTTTCCGGTCAAGTGCGATAACAGCACAGACGCTTTCGTGAATCTCGGAACCATCTCTGTTCCCGCAACCCGAAAGAAGCACAGCTGCCCTTGGCATGTTTTCTCCTTTTGTGGTGTGTATTGAAAAAAAACACTTTCTGCATTATCTAACAGGTATCATATACAACAGGTTGAATGGAAGGGAACACATGAAAATATTTAAAGTGTTTTGTCTCACTGTGCTGATGGTAACGGTACCGGGGTGTTACTACGGATCTATGATCGGGGCGAGAACTCTTGGTGAAAGTCACATGACAGTTACCGGTGCAGTTGCTCTTCCCGCCTACTTGAATGCAGATGATCGCAGAGAAGCGGGAGAGCAAAGCATTGACGATGTTCCTGTTTCTCCAAGTGTGACTTTTCTTTCCGGAGCCACAGACAGAATAGACATTGGTATTTTTGGACGGGCCTACGGAATCGGTCCCATGGTAAGGGTAGGAGTCTTCAGTCCCGAAAGCAAACAGGCACTTTCGTTCAACGCAGGGGCGAGCTACATCCTTCCTGCCAAGCTTCTCGCCACACAGTTCGGTGCTTCTGCCGGGTATCTTTTCGGAAGTTCACTTGAAGTGTATGCCGGATGGGATGGTGGGTACGGTCCTGATGTTGTGAACATACCCGACGACAGTGAAGGGAAAGCAGACTGGGACCAGGTGGAAAACAAATTTCACCAGAGTGTTATTGCCGGTGTTATGTACGGCCTTCCCGTTGGAGAGGCGGATTGGATTCCGGAATCGATAGGTTTTGAATTTGCTGTTCCTCTGGACCTTGCAAGAAACCTTGTGATGTTCGGGCTTGCAGTTACCTACTGAAAAACCCGGCTGTGTTAAAACAGCCGGGCAGTATTTTTCTTTGTCTGTTTAGAAAGACGTTTTTATTGCACCCCAGCTCTGTCTTTCAAGGGAAACAACGTCGCTTGGCACAAGCACAGTAGCTCCATCCGGGGCTGTAACAGTAAGGTCGTCCATCCATACAGTGTCACCTGCGCTGGAGTAGGTTCTTATTTCGATAACCAGGCCTGTGTGTCCGTCTACAACGGTCCACTCGTACTCGGCCATGTCCCAGCCGGTTCCCGGGCCGTAGTCGCTCTGTCCGCTGGCACTTCCACTGTAGACGCCTATGTCACCTGGATCATCGTTCCAGTGACCCCACACGCGGCAGGAGGGTGCAGCACAGGGAGTGTCATCGTATCTCCATACGGTTACAGCTACTGTGTCTCCATCGTTTAAGCCGGTTACCCAGCCTATGAAAGCCTGTGGTGTTCCAGAGGCAGCATCATCGACGAGTTTCAGAGACTGTGAACCGTTGTAGATAGGGGTTGTTGTTTCGATCGAGGCAATAATATCACCGTAGTTGCCGAGAATCGTCTCTGTACCTTCCCAGCCGCAGGTGGCCGTTTGAAATGCCAGTGCAGCAAGAGGAAGGGCAAGAAGTAAAGTCAAAGGGAAAAGCAGAGATTTCATAGTTTCTCCAATTCGTGCAGATAGGATACATTCCTTAAGACTTCGCTTCTCGAAGCCTAACTATTCATTATACACCATTGTATGAATTTCGGTAAGACGTGTGATAGACGCTAATTTTGATATTTATCGTGCTACTGGATTTACAACAACTTGCACGCTATAGTAGAAACAGTGTTTTTCAGGTAAACGAGAGGGAAGGAGAATTTTCATGAGAGTTTCTGTATTGTTGCTTGCACTGCTTACCGGTCTGTGTTTTGCAGACGGGGCTGAAGTGCAGACTGACTGGGCTTCCGGTCCAGGTACCCCGGGGCCGGTTACCACATTTGGTACTGCTTTTGATTTCAGCAGCGGAGTAGACTTTTCCACTGCGGGCGAAGTTACACTGGGTCTTAGGCATATGGTCGATGATTTTGCAGATGCCGCCCGCTGGACGGATTGTGAAGATATTGATGGCGATGGCGATATGGATCTGCTGGTTGGTTTGTACAGTGCAGATTCGCTTTTATGGTACGAGAATCTGGACGGCGAGGGCTTTTCCTGGGAAACTCACGGAGTTGCTGCCGGGGATGGACCCTCCAGAGTTGTTCTCAGTGACATGGACGGAGACGCGGATCAGGATGCAGTGTGCGGCTGGTACAATTCCGGTAGTGATCTTGTAGCCTGGTACGAGAACGACGGTACCGGTGGCGGCTGGGTACAGCACGACATCGAACCTTCCTGTGACGGCTGCAGGGGCGTTGTTGTTAGAGACATGGATGACGACAATGACAACGATGTTATTGTGGCTTCCTACAGCGATGACTACTTTTGCTGGTATCAGAATGATGGCACAGGAACAGCCTGGACCAAGTACGATATAGGTACCGGAAACGGTCCCCGGATAGATGATGCCATGGACCTTGACTACGATGGTGATATCGATATCGTTGTAGGTCTTTATTCCGCAGACTCACTCTGCTGGTATGAGAACGAAGGTATTGGCAACCCATGGGTTAGACATACGGTAAGCGGCTCATTCAACGGCAGCCGAGGTGGCCGGTTCAACGATTTCAACGGGGATACATTCATAGACATAATGGCTCCATGCGGCGCAGGCGACAGTCTTTGCTGGTTTGAGAATTCCGATCTTATCGGCACTTCCTGGACAAGACACACCATCGCTGTTTTTGATTTTCCCTGGATGGCAAATACTGCTGATATCGATGATGATGGTGACTCTGATGTGATGGTTTGTGGTTACAGCGCCACCTTTACCGGAGCTATCTGGTACGAGAACAATGGAACCGGAACCGCCTGGACTGAACATGTAGTCTATAATTCAGCTTCCGCTAGCGCTCTTACTATGTTCATTGGTGCTTTTGACATCAATCAGGATGGTGTCATGGATGCTGTAGTGAATCAAAGCGGCTACGATGAAGTAGCCTGGCATGATATTATCAACGGTTCCGGGATACTGGAATCTTCCATTCTTGACGCTCAGGAAGATGCCGGATGGACCTCGCTGGACTGGACAGCAATCGTCTCCGGAGCCAATTCGGTGGCGTTCCAGGTGAGAAGCTCCGAAGACTCCGCGAATATGGGTAGCTGGTCTTCTGTTATAACGGCACCCGGCTCAGTAACACCCTATACTACATCCGGAGATAACTACTTCCAGTACCGCGCATTGCTTCTGACAGACAGTGTTTCTTCGCTTCCTGTTCTTGAAGATGTTACCATTAGCTGGACCTTTGTGAGTACAGAACACAGCGAGGAAGCTGTGGATCAGTATGAGTTGCGTCTGGTTTCGCCGAACCCGGTTACAGCTGTTCCTGTTGTAGGCTTCAGTATTCCTGAAAGCGGAACAGTTGAACTCAGCGTGTTTG
>JAGGYZ010000329.1 GCA_021162285.1 Candidatus Fermentibacteraceae bacterium | reverse complement strand
GTTAAGAAGATCTTCTGTTTCGGAAATCCGGCGCAGTATTTCCAGAGGTGTCATTTCGATAAGCCAGGATGATGCCAGAACGATCCCCAGCGGTACACCGTTAACCGACCTGCATATCTGAACAACAGTTTTCATGTCGTCAAGGTCAAGTTTCCCGTCAACATCCGGATTGGACAGAAACAGCCTCACCGGCGGTGAAGATAGAAGAATCTCATGAGTATCCTCTTCCGGGATAGTCATGCCTGACAGCTCATAGACAAATTCGCCGGCAATGTTCAGTCTTGTTCTGGAAGTAACAAGCATCTTTACCTGTTCCGAGGCAAGCCCTATTTCTTCAACAAGTGACGATGCACTGATCAGATGCTCGAAGTTATCGAGTACCAGAAGCAGGTTCTTTTGTTTCAGGATATCCTTAAGCTGTCTGGCAAAACTTCCGCCGGATATTCTCAGACCCAGTTTTGACGCTATTGCCGGTGCAACCTGCCCGGAGTGCTCCAGACCGGAAAGGGGAACAAAATACACTCCATCATCAAAGCGGAACTGCAGATCTTCAGCAAGTTTCATAGCTGTGGATGTTTTACCAACTCCGCCTATTCCGGTAATGGTTAAAACGGTGCATCCCGGCTCCATGAGTTTCCGGGACAGCTCCGACAGCTCTTTCTCTCTGCCGAAGAACAGTTGCTGCTGAACATGTGTATTCAATTGTATCTCCTGTAGCGCAGTTAAACCCCAGGTAGCACAATAACCGATACAAAGTCCTGCAGGTAGCCTGGGGACAGCACAGGAATCAGATTTTAGCTCTCAGCTTCTCAAGCATATCCATTGTCATGTTTTCAAGGTTCCAATCCGGTTGCCAGCCCCATTCGTTTCTGGCAGCCGAATCATCGATTGTCGCTGGCCATGTATCCGCGATGGCCTGGCGGAAATCCGGCTCATAGGTGACCTCAAATCCGGGCACATGCTTTCTTATCTCCGCAGCAAGCTCGCCGGCGGTAAATGAAAGTGCAGCCAGGTTGTATTCGCAGCTGTGAACCAGAGACTCTTTATCCGCTTCCGCCAGATCAATTGTGGCTTTGATACAATCAGGCATGTACATCATTGGCAGTTTTGTATCCTCTTTAACAAAACAGGTGTAAGTACCTTCTTCCACTGCTTTGTAGAATATGTCCACGGCATAGTCTGTTGTGCCGCCTCCGGGAAGAGTTTCAGAACTGATGATTCCCGGATAGCGCACACCACGGATATCCACACCGAATCTTTTCACGTAGTAGTCTCCAAGCAGTTCGCCACACACTTTCGTTACACCATACATCGTTCTCGGGCGCAAAATCGTCTCCTGGGGTGTGTTGAATCTGGGTGTTTCCGGCCCGAAAGCTGCTATGGAGCTGGGAATTATAACCGTTTCCAGACCAAGCTCTACTGCGGCATCCATGATGTTTATTGAGCCATTCATGTTTACATTCCAGCACAAAGCAGGGTGTTTCTCTCCGGTTGCACTTAGAATGGCTGCCATGTGGTAAACCGTGTTTATTCCGTACTTTTGCAGCATGGTAAAAACTGCGGTTTTATCTGTAACATCAAGCACATCACAGGGGCCTGATCCCGCAAGAACCCCTTCAGGTTTACGAATGTCCGTTGCAACTACATTCTCCCGGCCATACTTCCTTCTCAACACACCGGTCAGCTCACTGCCAATCTGCCCCATGGCACCGGTCACAAGTACTTTTTTGTGCGTCATGTAATGCTCTCCGCTGAATGGTTAATATTGTTTTGCTCCGGCAATCCTAAGGATTTATCATATGAATTTCAAGTATCCTTGTTCCAACCTCAATGTTATCCAGATTGTCTGTGTTGTCTACAGAGGCAAAAACCGTGTAACGGCAGTCCAGTCGTCTCTGACTGTCAAGCATTATAAAGAACTGGCTTCCTCCTGTATCAAGACCGGAGTCCGCCATGCCAACAATGCCTCTCCGGTAGGGAACGGTGTTGTTTTCCGCCGGTATTGTATAGCCAGGCCCGCCGTATCCATTGCCTTCCGGACAGCCTGCCTGGGCAACAAATCCCGGAATAACCCGGTGGAAATAGATTCCGTTGTAAAAACCTGTTTCGGCAAGGTACCAGAAACTTCTGCAGGTTACAGGGGCAGCTTCCTTCAGCAGGGTCATTGTAAAATCTCCTGCGTCGGTAACCAGCACAAGGCGGTCTGGTACATCCAGCAGAGCAGGTGCTTCCTCTGGAAGATCTCCCTCTTCCGGCATTGCGAAGTTTCTACCTGTGGCATCTGCGACTATTGCTCTTACCATTACATAGTCATCTGTGAGCAGATAATCAACTTTCGTCTGGGGAACAGTCCATCCCAGATCGAGAAGAGTTAACAGGGCTGAAACCCGTTTTGCAGGATCATCGCTGTTGAAAAGGGAATCTTCCAGTATTGGAACCTGCCCTACGCCAGCCAGAGACATATGTCCCAGAGGGCCGTCTGCAGATGCCATTTCAAGAAGCAGGTCATCGCGGCCGGCTGCAAGTGCCGCATTCATTCTTACGTAAGGTGAAGGGTCATCAAGCATCTCAAAAGCAGCGCCGGGATTATTCTGAAGCACTGCATTTCTTACAGCCCAGCCGGGGTCTTCAATGAATTGAAGAGACTGGTCCGGTGGAAGAGCCAGTGTGTAGTAAAAGCGCTGCAGATCTGTGAGATTCCCTGTGTTCACTTCAGGAACTGTACTGCCGGTTTCCGAACAGTAACGAAGAATGGAAGTGAGGTTTTCACCTGAGACAGCTTCTGCCGGTACCATGAGCCCGGTTCTTCCAGCAAACTCTCTCCAGAGATTCTTTGTTTCTGTATCCAGGGAACTCCAGTTCTCTGTTATGTAATCTGCAAGACTGCTGACAGGCTCGGGCTGAAGCTGAAATGCCATCCGGTGAAACTGCCGCAGAACAGCTGCTTTCACAAGAGAAGGGCTTTCAGGCACAAGAAACCGGTCACCGTACTCTATAAGCACAGCTTCCTGGGCAGCAGGGAACGGATGTTCTTCCAGCATGGCTTCAAGAGCCTCCCCGGAAGACGGAACAATAGACAACAGAGCAGAAATGACGGCACAGATCATGGTTTCCTCCAGATTGAATGCGGTTCACTGAGAAGTAAACTATAATTCATGTTCGGTGAAATCGCCGGAAAATTAGAACTGGAAAGGACGACATGTCAAATACAATTATCGAACAGGCACGCATGGGAAAAGCAGACAGCGTTGTACTCCTTGCGATCAAGGATGAAAGCCTCTGTGTTGAAGATGCTCTCAGGGAAATTGCTGCCGGTCACGCCGTTGTTCCGTCCAACAACACAAGAAGAATATCATCGCCCTGCATAATAGGCGGTGGAAGCAGGATAAAGATAAACGCAAACATCGGCAGCTCAATGGACCACGAGTCGGTTAAAGAGGAACTGGAAAAGCTGAAAATGGCTGTTTCCTCCGGAGCGCACACGGTTATGGACCTCTCCACAGGTACAGGCTGGAAGACTATTCTTAAAGGTATTACCGCAGCCAGCCCGGTTCCTCTCGGAACTGTACCTGTTTACCAGGTCTTCGGAGTTGCAATGGATGATAACCGTGATGTGGCAGATGTATCGGCTGAAGAAATTTTCTCCGCCGTGGAAGATCACTGCAGAGCCGGAGTAGACTACCTTACACTGCACTGCGGGGTTACAAGACGGTCAGTGGCACTTCTGCGTGAACAGGGGCGTAAAATGGGGATAGTTTCCCGTGGAGGCTCTCTCATGGCAGAGTGGATGGAAAAACGGGGAGAGGAGAACCCTCTGTACTCCGGTTTCAACAGGCTGACTGAAATCCTCAGAGAATACGATGTTACATTTTCTCTCGGTGATGGTCTCCGCCCGGGCTGCATCGCCGATGCTGGAGACAGAGGCCAGATAGAAGAACTTGTTTCCCTTGGAGAGCTGCAGAAGAAGGCTCTGGCAGCGGATGTGCAGACGATGATAGAGGGTCCAGGCCATGTTCCGATGGATCAGATCGCAGAAAATATCAGAATTCAAAAAAGTCTGTGCGGTGGAGCTCCGTTCTATGTTCTCGGCCCTATAGTAACTGATATTGCACCAGGTTACGATCACATCACCAGTGCTATCGGAGGAGCAATAGCCGCGTGGAACGGAGCGGACTTCCTGTGCTATGTAACCCCGGCTGAACACCTGAGACTGCCAGACATAGATGATGTTAGAGTGGGAGTCATATCTGCCAGGATTGCTGCGCATGCAGCGGATATTGCAAGGGGAATTCCAGGAGCTATGAATCCGGACAATGCCATGGCCGAAGCAAGAGCGGCATTTGACTGGAAACAGCAGTTTGAAATCGCCATGGATCCTGTAACAGCAAGAAACTTTCGTGACGAGGTACTTCCGGAAGACGAAGATGTCTGTTCAATGTGCGGACATCTCTGCGCTCTTAAAACAAGTCGCAGAGCAATGATGGAAGATGAGGACTAGCTTCTCACCATTGCATCAGAGTAGTAAAGTGATGAGGGAACAATGGGGAACTCCACCCGTGTTCTGTACACCACAAACTCGTCCGGATCCCACCTGAGACACTGGAACACTTCCGCGAGCATGTCGGAGTACTTCGGAATCAGAGGTGTGTAGGCACAGCTTGTACCTGTACCTATCATCATGGGTTTCACATCCATGGGAATCCTGTCTCTGTCTGAACGGTAAGCAAGTGCACCTCCGTGGGTGTAGTAATCGAACAGCATTTTAGCCTGAGGATTACCGGACATGGTTTCCGCCATGGTTTCGTGGAAAAACAGATCCAGAACCAGGTTCTGAACAGGAGTATATATCTTTACAGACACTTCGTGGTGCTCTTCACCCTCTTCGGGTTTTATGGGAAAAATACCCCTTGAAACGGTTCCTGTAACTGTATCTATAAGGTTCGTATTTCCCAGTGGTCCGTCTTCAAGCTCGTAAACCGGACCACAGCTGTGGGAAGTAACTGTTTTCAGTGAAGGCAGAGGGGTACTGCAGTAGCTTTCCAGAAAAGGAACCTTGTCCATCAGGCTGCATGTTGCTCCCGGGTCAATTGAATTTGTAAATACATGTTCTTCATGCTCGTTTCCAGCATAAAAACAAGGTGTATCTATAACCCATTTCACCCCGGGTCTGTTCCTTCTTACATCAAAAAGACCTTTGACTTCAGCCACGTCAAGCATTCCCTCTTCAACAGACGGTCCGAAAATCCAGGCATCAAGCTGCGTTTCTGCCTGAAGACCCAGCAGATGACTCTGTGCGTAGTACGCCTGTTTTCTAAGAGTGTTGTAGGCCTGATCTCTGCCATCACGCGAACTGGCCATGAGCATCATATCCATAGACTGTCTGTCCCCGGAATGAATCTCTATTATCTCGTAGAATTCCTCTACTGCTTCCAACGCCGCATCCAGGTAGCTTTTTTCCACGCCTTTTGCCTTGCAGCTTCTTATAAAGCGACCAAAAGAATGCTTACCAGGCACGAACTGTGCTGCAAAAAAAAGATCGTCTTCGTGTATTATCTTGTAGATTCTCCAGCCAAGTTTCTTGTCGAGACCCAGTACCTGATACACATCGTGGGGACTGTCTATCCTGTCAGGCAGTTTGCTAACAACAATGCCTATGGATTTTCTTAACCCCAGGATGGTTCTTGTAACATCTTCCTGAAACCGGGTAACTTTATCAGTCATTTTCATCCGCCTTATGTCTTTATTTGCAGCTGCACTTCACAGACAATCTAAAAGATTCCATCGAAAAGGTCATCCCCGGTAGTTGATAGAACCTGAAGCTCCCTTCCACCTCCTGCAAGAAATATCTTGTTGTCCGCAAGAATCTCATTAATCCGTCGGTCGTGGGATGCCAGTCTCCTCTTCAGCTCAGCAGCAGTCAGAACAGTAACATGAAGTTCTCTCGCCGCCTCCCTTGAAAACTCTACAGTACATGCACGAACAGCATCCATTGCAGTATCGCCAACAACCATCAGCTTGACCGGTGAATTCTCGCCTGCTGTTCCAGCGGCATAGTCACCGTATATGAAAGCCATCCCCAGTTCATCAGTACAGCTTTCAAGGTCTGCTCTGAGAAGATCAATCAAACCTGTCGTTTTCGAAAATATTGACCTGAGTTCTCTGTAGATAAGATTGTTTGTGTTCGCTCTGTAGTGTACCTGGTTACCCACCTTCGTTCGCGTAATGATCCCAGCGCCTGAAAGCCGGGTAACTTCTCTTTGAACTGCTCCCCTGCCGGAGTTAAGAAATCTGATCAGTTCAAGCAGATAGAATGTACGCTCTGGATTGAGCACAAATGTGGAAAGAACCTTCCTGCGAACCTTTCCAAAAAGGCTCTCGCCAATCAATTCGTTCGGGTTGTTACTCATATTGGGTATATTCATACTATTGCTGGGTATGTCAATACTCCCTGGATATCAGTTTACGATTCCGTTTTCTCTTCCCACAGCTACAAAAGCCTGTATTGCTCTGTCAAGCTGTTCCCGAGTGTGCGCCGCGCTGAGCTGCACTCTGATTCTTGACTGTCCCAGCGCCACAACAGGAAAGAAGAAGCCAATTGCATAGACACCGTGCTCCAGAAGATCGTTCGCAAACTTCTGCACAAGCACTGCGTCGTTTTCATAACCTCCGAACATAATTGGAACAATTGCAGTTTCACCGTCGATGATGGAAAACCCTGCTTTTCTGATTCCATCTCTGAAATAGTTGGCATTCTCATGAACTTTGTCGCGCAGGGCAGTGCTTTGTGTGAGCATGTCAATTGCCTTTATTGTTGCACCTACCACTGCCGGTGCAACAGTGTTGGAAAAAAGGTAGGGGCGTGACATCTGTCGGAGCCAGTCGATCAGTTCCTTCCTGCCGGAAGTACAGCCCCCACTTGCGCCTCCAAGTGCTTTTCCGAAGGTTGTTGTGATCAGGTCTACACTGCCCATAACGCCGTAGTGCTCATGGGTACCTCTGCCGGTTGCTCCGATGTACCCGGTGGCATGACTGTCATCAACCATCAGCAGAGCATCGTATTTGTTGCATAGCTTTACAATTCTATCCAGTGGAGCAATGTCACCGTTCATGCTGAAAACACCATCGGTTGATACCATGCGATACCTGCAGTTCTGCACTTCTTCACTTGACAGTATCGCCTCAAGACCGGGAAGATCTTTACCGTCAAAACTGTAGGAACCAGTACCTGTCTGATTGTGACTGTAGATGTACCTCTTTGCTTTGCACAACCTTACCCCTGAAATTATCGAAGCATGGTTCAGCTGATCCGCTATTATTGCACTGTCTGAATCAAGAAATGGTTCAAAGATACCGGCATTGGCATCGTAGCAGGCAGCGTAGAGAATTGTGTCATCGGTGCCAAGGAATTCAGATACCTTTGTCTCAAGCTCCCTGTGAATGTCCTGTGTGCCACAGATGAATCTCACACTGGAAAGCCCGTAGCCTCTGCTGTCCATAGTGTCTTTTGCCGCCTGACGCACGGCAGGGTGATTTGACAGCCCCAGGTAATTGTTTGCACAGAAATTAAGTACATTCTTTCTGGAACCGACTTCTATCTCTGTGCCCTGTGGAGAGGTGATAACTCTCTCCTCTTTTATCAAACCCTCTGCTCTTCTTTTTTCGATAAGGTCTGTAATATCACTGTATATTCTGCGAGACATTGTGTTTCCCTTCTGTGTATGAAACAGATGTGCCGTCCAGCCTTTCAGACTGGTACTGCCCCGATTATACAATTCCGCGAATTGAAACACCAAATTCGCTGTATCTTATTCAGTCTAAACATGTTAGAAACAGTTAACGATATGCTGTATGCTACGAATAAGTGTGCAGTCAGTTGAATTCAGGCCAGATTTCTTTGTAGATGTCGTAGTTGTGACTGACTATTTCCACATACTTCTTCGTTTCGTTGTAGGTGATGCGGCTGAAAAACTCTTCAGTTGAAACGGTTCCCCATCCCCACCTGAGCGCATTGTGCGGTCCACCGTTGTAACCTGCAAGGGTTCCAGGTATGTCCCAGCTGAAGTCTTCGCCATACCCGCTTATACACGCGGTACCGTAAAGAATTGATGTTGCCGGATCGTACAGGATATCCGGGGTATAGGAATCCTGCCATCCGTGTTCAATGGCAACATACTCGGAAGTACTGGGTATCATCTGAATCAGCCCTCTGGCACCAGCAGAAGAAAAACACTCCGGTTGAAAAGCACTCTCCTGTTTCATAATAGACCACAGCAGTTTTGGATCCATATTAAATTGAGCTGTTGCATCTGTAACATCGTCTGTCCATGCCGCAGGGTAACGAAGTCTCCAGAGGTCAAGTGGTCGATTGTCGCCTTCAAGGCTCCATATCTGCCAGGCTGCCGACGGTCCTCTCTCCCAGACATTGTTTTCCAGATAAAAGGCAGCCAGCCCGTATACACTGCCCACCTCCTGCTCTGCAAGGCTGAAAAGATCCAGAGCCCACTTTCTGCACCCGGCCTGAAGCAGAATTACCCCGTCCACGGCACTCTGCGGTGGTACTGCTGATGGTTTTCCATTCCTGGCCATCCAGACTTCCAGCTGCTCATCTGTGTAGAAAGGACGCCACCCCGGAACACCTAGATACTGTCTTGCAAAACGAGCTGGAAGACTGAATGGTTTGTCACTGATCAGTCTTTCCAGTACTCCTCTTCCGGATTCATCACCGGACTGCATCTTCAGTACTCCATACCAGTATCTTGATGACGGGCGGTAGACACTCTGTGTCCATCTGCTGTTGAAATTACCGAATGCCTCAACCGCTTCTGCAGTTCTTCCTGTTTTCATGAGGGCAAGACATCCATAAAACTGAGCATCATCCACAGTTGTGTTTGCCGGATACCTGCTTACAGTTTCTGCGAAGAAAGGTATTGACCTCTCCCAGAAACCGTTCTCTGCGAGAAGACTTCCCCTGTACCAGGGCAGATTACTTATTCTGCTGTGATCCGGCCATGTGTTTTCATAGTAATCCAGCTTCTGCATTGCCTGATCCACCAGTCCAAGAGCAGCCATGTCGCGGGCCAGGTAGATACATGCATTTGGAGCATCGCTGCCCCGGGGCCACTTATCCAGATAGCCGCTCAAAACCTCGACTGCCAGGTCGTGTCTTCCAAGCCTGTCTCTGGTTCTCCCTCCCAGATACACAATGTGCGCCGGCGGGAAGGCTGAGTTTACCGACAGATCGTAAACCTCATTCCACAGACCACCACTGTAAAAGGGGTCTGCAACCATGTTTGCAAGCGAAGAATCTGCAAGAAGGGTGTCCCGCAACAGTTGGTATGCTGCTGCATGGATATCTCCTGCAGGCCACAGGTTGAATGAATCGACAAAGTCGTTGAATCCGTATACACCCCGGGCCATACCCCGAAAATGGTAGAACTTTGATCTCAATATATCATCGTCACGGTCAAAAGCCGTGTTCCAGCACTGCTGCTGTAAATCAATATCTCCTGATCCCAGGGCAGCCCTGTAGGTTGCAAGAAGCCTGTCTTTTTCTGCTGTTCCCGGAAACTCAGAACGGATCATCTGAAGAAACTCCAGTGCATAAGCAGGGTCTGTTACAACAAGAGACTCAGCAGCCACAAGGGCGACATAGTCCGGAAGAACAAACCTGCCAGCGGTCAGTCCGGACATTATGTCGGGAGCAATCCGGGAACCACCGGTTCTCAGCGCCCTGAATGGTGTGGTTCCACCAGGCGTTTCCAGCAGAAGCCTTGCAACAACAACTGATCCTGAAACTGAAGCATCTGAAGCCTTTTCAGCAAGCTCCGCTCTTCTCTCCGAACCTGGCTGAAGAAGCAGAGCAGCAGAGGTGAACATCAGCGAGGCTGCATCCCCTTCTCCGGAAACAAGAAGTGAGTCTCCGGCGACTTCCATGAGATAGCTTCGCTCAGCTCCACTCACAGATTCAGGAGAATCTGACACCTTTCCACAGGAGAGAATTACAAAGACACAGGCAACAGCGATCCGTTTCAACTAGCTCTTTTCCTCCTGACCGTAGCCAGCCAGCTCCTGTTTAAGATCCGGATGTTCAGGAGCACCCCGAAGCGATGTCTCCAGCAGTTCTACTGCCTCTGCATGCTTGCCCACAGCAGCAAGAGCACGGGAAAGAGCTATCACAGTTCGTACAGACATATCCGTTCCGGGAATGGCATTCTTGAGGAATTCAATAGTTTCTTCTGCTCTGTCCGTTTTAACCATAAGCAGGCCAAGACCGGACACTGCCGGTTCGAGATCTGGTGTTATCTCCAGAGCCTTGCGGAACAACTGCTCTGCCTCCTCCATCTCCTCCATGGCAGCTTTAAGGTGAGCCGTGTTGCACAGAAGCTCAGAATTCTCCGGAGCCAGGTTCAGAGCCTGGCTGAACAGAGCCTCGGATTCCGTGTACTCTCCACGGTTGAAGTGGCCAATCGCTCTGGTATTCAAATCAGTTATTCTGTCCTCTTCTGCTCTATCCACGAATTTCGCTGTAAGATCAACCATCTGACTGGTCATATCCGTGTTCATCTTCAAACCCTTTTCAAGCTCTTCTCTGATCGACCCGAGAGACTTGCCGGATTCGCTGATGTTCTTCTCGGTCTTGTCAAGCATGGCGCCTGTGTTTTCTGACAGAACTTTTATTGCCTCGGAAAGATCCCCGCCCATTTTGTCTATCTTGTCCGGAACAGCCTTTACAACCTCCAGAATCTGCACACCTGAAGATGCCAGCTGTTGTTTTACCTCTGTCATACCCGTTGTAATGGTATCGACATATTTTCTGTCACTGGATGTTTTCAGTATTTCCTCAAGTTTGTTGTAAACTTCAGTCAGCTTCTTCTCCACTGTCTCCATTGGATTCGAAGAATCCGACTCCTTCAGTTTTCTCAGAGAATCACTCATGTTTGATGGAAGCTTTTCAAAAGAGGCGGAAAGACCCTCAAGAAGAGGTTTCAATTCATCCATAGCCACTGTTTTTTCCATAGCTGCCGACACTGCATCAATCTTCTCGATAACAGAAGTCAGATCTATTGTGGAAGCAGTCTCTTTACCACCTGCCTCTTTGATGGACGGCAGAATTTCGCTTGAAAGAACTGTTTCAATAGCCTGAAGTTTTTCGGCCAGAGCATCAGATGTTCCTGAGCCATCCGGTGCAGTTTCAGAAGAACCCTTCTCCAGTACTGCTTTCAGCTCATCAAACTTTTCAAGAAGCGGAGTCAGATCGACTGCAGCAGCTTCTCCATTCGGCTTGTGTTCATCTGCTTTCAAGGCAGGAGCTATATCATCTGCAAGAACAGAATGAATAGCATCCATCTTCTCTCCCATAACCTCAATTTTTCTGCCAAGTCCCAGCACCACTTTCCCAAGCTCCATAAGAAGCTGCTCTGTGGTCAATCCGGTGGAATTTTCAGCCATGGTTTCCTCCATTTTTTATTTAATATTGTACATTATCATTTTTAGTGAACTGTTGGGCAATGAGTCTATAATTCCTGGCTTTACACTCTCCGGGTGTTTCTCTGCCAGAAGTCTTGACACAGCGCTTGCCTCGTCCAGAGCTCCCATGTACCTCTGGGCGTATTCAAGCCTGTAAAGAAATGACGGATTCCCGGTTCTGGTATAGGCACCTCGCCACACAGAGCAGGCTGCCACCCTTTTCCCCAGCTGCCACAGAGCCTCGCCAAGTGACATCGAGTCTTCGGAGATATTGGGAGCAAGAAAAACCTCGAAAGCTCTGTCATTCCGCAAAAGCGCACGGGCGGAATCAGATTCGGAATCCCGTTTTGCTACCGCATCCTTTAACTTGTTCAAAAGTTCCGAATCTCCCCTGGCAAACAAAAATGCCTCAGAAATTCTACCGGACATCAGCAGAAGTTCCACAACCTGCGGAACGGTAAGAGAACCGTCTTCGTTGGCTGTGGGAATAAATATGTCCACAATTTTCCCGGCGGCTTCACTGTTCTGCTCGGAGCCATTTTCAAGAATATCAACAGCAAATACAAACAGTTCATCGGTAGACTTGCATCTGACCAGCATATCAACTGCTGCAGAGATTTCCCCACTGTCTGAATTTCCAGCTCCGTCCGGGAAGAGCTGGCTGACAGACTCCGCAGCCTGCTCACGCTGAGAGCACAGCTTCAAAAAGTCCATTCTGTACTCCCGGCTGTCTACTGTATCCTGCAGCAGAGCTTTTGAACGATCAACTCCAAGTTCAGCCAGAGCGATCCGTATATCGTGAGCCTGCTTGAGATGCCCGTTTTCCATTGCCATCATCTCCAGCTGTTCCAGCGCTTGAGTGTTTTCAGACTCTCTCCATTTGTAGAGAGGCTTCTCCAGCATCTCTACAGGCAGGATGATATCTTCCGGTAACTCCCGGTAGACAAAACCCTCAGGATTACTGAAAGCAAGCAGAAGCAGCATGCCCAGTATCTCATCGCCAGCAGAAAGACCGGTAATCTTTTCTGCGAGTTCCGGTTGCATGCACAAAGCTCGTGCAAGCACAGTCGAAGAATCAAATTCCTCGATATATTTTATTCCAAGCTCAGCAGCAAAAACCAGACCTTCGGCATAGCCGTGCTCTACAGAGTAGTCGATACCGGCTTGAACAAGCTCAGCAGCAATATCTGGATTGCCCTCAACTGCCGTTCCAGCAGCAACCCTGTATCCCTCGGGATCGCCGGCAAACAATCTGGCCAGAGCAAGGCTTCGTTGAAGTACCGAAGAGCTTGGAACCTCAACAACAGCACTCTCCAGGTATTCGAGAACTGCCGGCCGATCAAGGAATGCATTAAGTGTGTCAGCAGCACCTGAACTGTCGTCAGTCTTCAACTGAGCCTGGGCCAGAGCAATCGCCATTGCTGAAGATGCCTTTCCCGACTCAAGATATCCTGAAAGAACTTCTCTGGCGAGCAATGCAGTTCTGTCAGAAACTGCAGCTTTCGTAAGGAATTCGGTTGCCTGCTCCCCTTTTCCTGCTGCAAGCAGCTCACAGCCGCGAACCAGCTGCATAATGTCATCGCCTGTTTTTCCCACTCCATGAACTGAAGAAGCTGCAGTTCCAGGCATTCCTCTGTCTATAAAGTAGCTCAATCGGAAAAGAACAGTTTCACCATCAGTGTCAAGAACCAGTTTGGAAGCAAGTTCATCCATCCAGTCTTCGATACCGCTGGAAGCCATAACAGGCAGCAGCTTTTCCACAACTTTACCCTTGCCGCTCTCGTTAAGAGTCTCGAACAGCTTTGCCGGCTTCATTGCAGATATAGAAGAAAAAGGCAGAGCAGAAATCAGGCTGGTTACTCTTTCAACAAGACTGGTGTCAGAGAGAGCTGCTGTGAAATGTGCAGAGGAGTCTTTAAGGTTACCGGAAAAAATGTTTGCAGCAGCGATCACCAGTTCTCCTGCCGGCGATCCGGGTACAAACCCCGATGAGAGAACCTCTGCTCCACGATCACGCAGGATCTCCCGGTCATAAATCTCCAGGAGTCCGGCGTCGTTAACTTCTTCGCCCACGAGAAGCAGTTCAAGCCAGTCTGAAGCAGCCTCCGCTCCTTTACCTGTTTTGTAACCGGCAGCTGCCCTGAGTCTTCTTAACTCGTGGTGTGTTCCCATGAGATCATCAAAATGCGCCAGGACTGAAACAATATCCTGTCTTGATTTAACATCCTGCCTGGCAGAAAGATGCTTCAGAGTTGCAGCAGCTTCTCCACCTCTTTTGTCGATGAGAAGAACAACTGCCAGGAGGGTTAGAACTGCCGCACTTGTTCTGTCACGCTTCAGGAGTTTTTGAATCTGCTCAAGAACCCATTCCGGGGTCTGTCTGGCACGGAGCCCCAGGACTTCCACCGCATCTTCCACAGCACCCTTGTTAACAAGGAATTCTCCCAGTTTCCCGGAGATAAGCCCTTCTCTGTCAACGCCGGAATTAATGAATTTTCTGCAGGTTTCTACAATAGGAGAATCTACCACATCATCACACTGAAACGCCCTGTCCACCGAGTCAAGAGCCTGCGTATTCTCTCCCCTTGTAAGCCTGAGACGGGCCTGAAGGAGATGTACCCTTGCATGACCTGAAGCACTTATTACCAGGTGTGTAACAGCCTGTTCCAGAAGAGACGAATTACCGTGTTCATCTATAAGATTGTCCAGGATCAGACTGGCATCATCCGGCCTTCCACTGGCACTTATCAGCCTGGCAAGAGAAACTCTGGCTCTCGGTGTCTGGTCGGAGGGAACAAGATCCTTTTCAACAAGAGCAACAGCTTTGTTAACAACATCAACTTCAGCATCGTAGAGGCTGGGCAGTTCTGATATGGCCCTTTCCGAGTCTCCGATTGCGGTAAGTACGGTTATTCTTTTCAGATTAACATCCATATCGGTACCACCGGTTCTGGCAGCTATCCAGCCGCTGAGCCTTGCAAGACTCTCCTCGGGGAATCTGCATCTCTCGGCAGAATCCACCAGCACATCCATAGCTGCTCCCGGGTCTCCCCTGTGGAGCTGAATAACAGACCAGGCCAGAACTCTGTCGATGCTTGAACCCAGTTCTCTTCCCGTAACCCCGTCCAGGGTCTGATAGGCACTCTGAACAGATTCAGCAAAACGGCTTACCGTTAACCTCTCGGTGTTTCCCAGCAACTCCATTAAACCGTTGAAATCCCTCTGGTGAAGTCTTGTTCGCCAGATCACCCGCAACAGTTCTATTGACCGGGGAAACTGAGACTGTTTTTCTTCCAGAAGTCTGGAAATACTCATCCTTAAGTCAGAATGAGTTCTCATTATTTTCTCACCGATTCTGCCACCCAGATCCGGATGACCTATATCCATAAGAAAAGGGACCAGTTTTGTTGCTACTTCATGGTCTGCCAGAAGCAGATCAAGGTCTTCTTCAACCATGACCGCTGCCTGGTCGACCATATCGCTATCAGCCAAATCCTGGATTTTCTTGAACGCTCTCTGTGATTTTGATCCGAATAGAAATGCCATGACACCTACTCCGGTTTAATGATCAGGTTTTCACCAATTGATAATGCTGCTGAATCCTTGTTGTTTAATTCCATAATCTGTTCTACACTGACTCCGTACCGATTGGCAAGCGCCCACATTGAATCACCTGCCTCAACTGTGTGAGTAACCACACTGTCTGCTCTAACTATTGAAACCGCCCCGGACCCTTCAGGAGGTGTACCCCGTAAAAGCAGCTTCTGCCCCGGGTGTATCATCGTTGCAGTAGACATATCGTTCCACTGGGCAACTTCTCTGGAAGATACTCCAACCAGAACACCAATTCCTCCCAGAGTATCTCCTGACCGTACAGTATACTGAAAAAAACCGGCGCTGACAGCGGCACTCGAATTCACCGGAACCCTGGAACTCTCCGGTAACAGTATGGATCCTCCGGGATTGGGCATCGACGAATTATTAGCCTCCATAAGGTCGTTTGCAGCTACACCTGTGGCCTGCCCAATCGATGCCCATGAATCGCCACTCTTTACAACATACCTGTCCCTCTGTATAGACCACGCCGTCTGGAATGCAACTGAAGCCTGCAGTGTAGGTACGACTACTTCCCAGTTTCTCAGACCTGGGGGGGTTACCTCTTTCAAGAATCCCCTGTTGTGCTCTGCCAGGAATTCGGGATCTATACTGCTCTCTGCAGCCAGCAGTCTGAGATCAAGACCCGGGGGAACCAGAATAACGGAGAGCGAAGGCTCAACAGTTTCCATCTGGCGGATGGCCAGAAGTGCTGCAGAGTACCTGGGAACGAAAGCGTCTGTCTCTCCGGGAAGCTCTATTACTCCGTACTCTCTTCTGGTAGCATTTGAGATCGCCCGCTGCACAGCCCCCTCACCGCAGTTGTATGCTGCAAGAGCCAGATGCCAGTCATCAAACATCCGGTTCAGATACAGTAGATAGTTTGAAGCTGTTCTTGTGGAAGCTGTCCAGGAATAACGTTCATCCACCTGATCGGTCATGTTCATTCTGAACTGCCTGGCCGTACCGCTCATAAACTGCCACGGACCGGCAGCCCCCACTCTTGAGTAATCGCCTACATAGTAATTACTTTCAACCCAGGGCAGCGCCGCCAGGTCTGATGGTGCACCCTGGCTTTTTAGAATGGCTTCCAGCAACCGAAGTGTTCCATCGTCCGCCGGACATCCTTCCGGAGTGTAATTGAGGTCGCTGAGATGGGGTGCGTACAGTGGAATGGTTCCGGAAGGTTCTACCCTTCCGGAACTGCCGTGAAGAACCGGAAACAGAGGCTTTACCGAATAGAGAGTGATTTCGGAAGCTGTCTGTGATTCCGCAGAATCAACTGCAGAATCTGATGAATTGTAAAGCCTGATGCCTGAACATGACGAAAAGAACAATATTACAGCAGTTATATGAAAATACTTTAGCCAGCCAGCCAGAGAGGTCATGACATGGTAAAAATTGGTATTGTCGGGGCAACTGGCCTCGTCGGCGATAAAATGATTTCCGTACTTCAGGAGAGTTCCCTTCCCGTCCATGAATTAAGGCTCTTCGCAACGGCAAAAAGCACCGGTCAAACTGTGCTGTTCAGGGGTATCCCCCATACAGTTGAAATAATACAAAAGTCCTCCTGGGAAAAGGGCATGATTATTCTCGGTGCGACTTCGTCCGAAGTTGCACGGAACTGGGTGCCCGAAGCTCTTCGGGCAGGTGCCTGTGTAATAGATAATTCATCGGCATACAGGTTGGATGAAGGCGTTCCTCTGGTTGTTCCAGAGGTCAATCCTCAGGCAGTAAAATATCATCACAAACTGATTGCCAATCCCAACTGTTCCACAATACAACTTGTCATGGCTCTGGGTCCTCTCAGAAGTATTGCTGCTGTGGAATGGGTTTCAGTCGTTACTTACCAGGCTGTCTCCGGAGCAGGAAGAGAAGGTATAGCTGCCCTTGAAAGACAGGAGAACAGTGTACCAGAGGTAAACTCATTCCACCGGAATGTACTATGCGAAATAGGAGTACCTGAACCTTCCGGATACACAGCAGAAGAACTCAAACTCATAAAGGAAACCCCGAAGATACTGGGAGTGGAATTTCCAGTATATCCATCATGTGCAAGGGTTCCTGTTGTAACAGGTCACACAGAAAGTATAACTGTAAAATTCAAGCAGAAAGTCTCCGCTGAAACAGTAAAAAGGACGCTTGGAAAAGCCCCGGGAGTGGATATACAGGACCTTGGCTGTCAGCCTGTTCAGATAGAGGGTACAAACCACACCGTTGTTGGAAGGGTGAGAAACCACCCTGCAGATGGTACGATTGTTCAGTTCTGGGTAACCGCCGATAATGTTCGAAAAGGCGCAGCTCTGAATGCAGTTCAGATTCTGGAACTTGTAGCAGAAAAAACAACCGGCCCTGAGTAAACAGGGCCGGAAGTCTTAAACAACAACGGCTTTAGATGTCGAGATCCGCATCGTCTAGAAGATCAAAATCGTCTTCTTCACCCTCTTCATCGAGAGCGGCACCGCAATCCTCGCAGAAAAGCTTCTGCGGAGGATTCATATGCCCGCATGACGGACATTTTACTGATTCATCTTCCGTTTCTTCCAAGTCAATATCGTCATCATCGAGATCGAGCTCATCGAGGCTGTCATCGTCGGAAGGTGCTTGTGCTGCCTTGGATGAACCACCTTTAGCCGCTTTACCCTGTGTAGCTTCCTCAACATCTCTAAGAACCTTCTTCAGGTCTCCCAGTTCCGAACGGAAACCATCGAGCTCGCCAGCTGTTGTGTTGCTTTTCTTGGTCGCAGCATCTAGATCCTTCTGAAAACTGGGATCATTTTCATCGTGCTCACGGAGCCTTGCTCTGATCTTGAGTTCTTCTACAAGGTCAGCCTCGTTCTGATGCTTCTGCTCAAGTTCATTGATCTTCGTTGTGAGATCGCTGACTTTTCCCTCTAAAGAACCCTTTTCGGCACCAAGCTTGCCCAGAACATCATTGAGCTGATTATCGTAATCGCTCTTGATTCTGGAGTAAACCCTCTGGTTAGTCTCCGGCTTCATGGTCTCAAGATTAGACAGCCTTTCGGCAAGTTCTGTGCGTCTCGCCAGGAGATCCTGGATCTTCCTTTCCAGCGCCATTACCCCTCCATTCTCAATTACCCGTTTTTTAATAATCACCATACACTGCGATATCTTTCTTCATTTACCAGTGGATGTCAAGGAGAGAACAACAGACGCTATTGAGGCAAGAGCATCCGATCCTGTTTTCAGCGCATGATCAGCAGCAGCGAAAGACTCTAGTATTTCGGAAGTTGCATAGTTTACGCGTCTCCCAGCCCGGGCCTCAACACTCCTCCATCTGAAAGGTGGGATACCCAGCCTTTTTGCCGCCGCCTGCGTTGATATCCCGGCTTGAAGTAATTCTCTGGCCGCAGCAGTCTGTTTCCACTGGCTGTAAAGAAGTGCCAGCAACCTGATAGGCTCTTCTCCCGAATTAATCAGAACAGAAAGGGAGCGCAGTGCAGCCGCTTTGTTTCCTGAAAGAACTTCTGCCGTGAATTGAAAGGCCGTAGCTTCTGCGGAACCGAGTACTGCAGCGTACACACCCTGAGAATTAACAACGGACCCTCTGCCGTGAAAAAGAGCAGTGCGCCTTACAGCATCCGCAAGCCTTTCCAGCTTTCCTGACGCAATGGCTTCCGCGGCCTGAGATCCGTCTCTGTTAAGAGTAATCCCCTCTTCTACAGCAAGTGTTCCAGCCCATTTCCGCATCCCGTCAGCAAAAGGTTCCCAGCACACAAAGCCTGTTCCCTCTCGTTCAAGTTTTGTCATAAATATGTTTGAGGGCTTCCTTCCTGCTGTACGGCAAAACACAATGTGTTCAAAACTGCCTGAAACAAGCTTCTCAAACTCGCTCTTCTGAGAGCTGGTGAGTTTATCAACCTCACTGATTACCACATATTTCCCCGGACTGAAAAGTGATGCCTCGCTGAACACTGCAGTGAGGTTTGCCTCTTTCAGATCGTCGGGAACAATTCTGACAGGTTCAAAAGACAATTCAACTCCACGGCGGCAAAAAGCATCAAGAAGTCGGTTTGACTGGTAAAACTCTTCTCCGGACACCACAAATAAATCTCCCGGGGATGCAGTTTCGACTCTCTTCATCATAACGGCAAAGTTCTTGACTATCAATTCTCAGCACCTCTCGGGTATTGCCCCTTGAACGGCATTTTGCTTATTTTCCATCCTCAATTCAACAGAGGGGATCCTTTAATGTTAACCTGGTTCAGAAACAATGCAAAGATATTCCTTATTGCGATCGTTGTCATCTTCGTTGGTATGATTTTTCTTCAGTGGGGACGAGGGGGTGTCCAGAGCGTTGAAGTTGACAAACTTGTTGTTGGTACCGTAAACGGAACAGGGCTTCAGCCTGCATCGTACGACGCTGTACGCGACGAAGTTTACAACAACATGAAAAATCAGATGCAGCAGATGGGAGACCCTGACCCGGAAAACCAGCTTGCACTGATGTTCAACGACATCAACAACTCTGCTTTTGAAATTATGGTTGACAGAACACTTCAGGATGAATACCTGAAGCAGCTCGGATGGGAACCGGTAAAACCTTCTATGGCGCAGGCTCTTCTGAAAACACAGCTTCAGATGTTCGGTATTGAAGATCCCGACGGTTACATGAAGGAATACGAAAACGACCCAAATTACAGGTCTACACTTTACCAGTTGATTGCCCAGGCGGACATGGCCATGTTTGGAGCTGCAGTTTCCCTTGAAAACCTTATTTCTGCAGATGAGGTTGAGTTTCTTGTCAGAGATGCTATGACATCGGTTTCAGCAAGGTACATTCCATTCAACTCGTCTCCAGAACTTCCATCAGAAAATGAGCTCGAAGAGTTCTACAATGCAAACACGGATCTATTCGTGTCATCTCCCGGAGCAGCGATCAGATACGCTACATTTTCCGTTCAACCGACGCAGGAAGACATTGAGGCAACCCTTGCCATGGTCGATTCTCTGGCACTAAGCGGTACAGGAATGCCGGACACTTTCTCTGTCACAAGAATCCAGCTTGCCGGATTCTCCGGGTGGGATGTTGACTTGTCCACAGGTGACCTTTCGGAACCTTTTCTGGCGGCTTCCATGAACCAGACTTCAATGATGGCAGGCCATTCAGTGGAGCTTCTGTCTGTGAACAGTGCAGTTGATGACACCACTGAAGACAGTGATACCCTTACCCTTGTTCACTGGGAAATACCTCTGTTTCCAAGCTACAGAACGGTAAGAGAAACTCTCTGGGATCTTGAGGAAGGTGCCGAGTCCATTCTTCTCACAGAGTATCCCGTTTACGAACAGCTGTCTCTTGTTGATTACGGCGAGCTGGTTGTCAGCAGAGAAACCTCCCCTTCGGCAACTATTCCCCAGTCTTTGATCTCATTTGCTACTGACTCCATCTGGGCAGACAGCATCGGTCCTGTGTTCTATGTACCCAGCCTTACCACTGGGTACCCTGCTCTCATGGTGGCAAGAAAACTCGAAGAAATTCCAGGTGGGCAGTTAACCCTTCAGGAAGCGTTGGATAACAATGCAATACTTCTCGAACTCTACACCCGGAGACAGCAGGACGAGTCTCTGGCTCTGGCATCAAGAGCTCTTTCGGCCATCGAAAGCAGCGGACTCAGCCTGGATGAATGGGCTGCAGCTGAATCGATGGAGGTTTATGACACACAGCAGTTCAACCCTGTATCGGTAAGACAGTGGGCTGGATCTGACCAGTCTGCGTACCGGGGTCTTCTGGGCTGCGAAGGTTTTGCTGATATTTCTCTACTGGCAGATGAGTACACGGTTCAGGGCCCGTTCAGCAACAATGGAGTTTCATATCTCGCAGAAATAGTAACCCGCACAGAAGCACAGATTCCTGACAATGCATCACAGCTTGCAGGCTTCTATCTCTCCGTTCAGAACGGCCACAACCAGGTTTTCTTCGGCAGACTGATGGCATCCATACGGAGTAACGCCGACATACAGGATCAGAGAGACCAGTACTACAACACCATGGACTCTCTCAGGGCAGACTACGCTGCCACCCACGAAACTCAGCAGTAACCTGTAACACAATTCTTCATGATAATAAGGCCCCTGCCGAAAGGCGGGGGCTGGCTGTATAGAGTTACAACAATTTACCGGAGAATTCGCTTGCATTCCTTACAAAGACAACAGAGTCCAGCCCTTCGGAAAGCTCAATGAGTTTTCTGCTGTACTCCTGCTCATGTCCGCTTTCGGGTATCATCAATCCCATGAATGTAATGTCAGCCTGAACGCTGTTGACTTTTATTATTTCCGCAAGATCAAGCCCGGAATCGTTAACGATAACCTCAGCGTCCGCTTTTATCCTCACAGAACTGATGATATCCGCCAGACTCTGTTCAACACCTGCTTTCCCACTGGATTTGTCGACTATCGATCTGAGAACAATCTTCGCTCCGTGCCACATGGGACTGAGACGAAGCAGGTGAGCCAGCAGCAGCATAAGATCTCCGTTGTTTTCAAGCCCTCCCCACCAGATGTCGATCTGTCTGTAAAAACCCCGATCTTTCAAGTTGCTCAGCTTGGTTATTATTGTGCTTCTGCCGATGGTGGCAATTGTTCGCATGATCATCAGCATCAGATCAAGCTTCACATCATCACTTGGCCATCCGAACATCACAGTGTTTGACCTCAGATGTCCCACACCGTTGATCTGTGCCACATCAATGGCACCCTGAATAAAATCAGGTGAAACACTTACCTCACAGAAGGCTGAAATACCGTGATCGAACAGCACTTCCTTCATCACTGATTCCATTTTATCAATATCGAGACTCTCCCTGCTGAGTCGTCCCTCCAGTATCCTGCAGACACTTACAACTCCTCTTTTCCTGTTGAAGCATGTTGCAAGGTATACCAGATCGATCTCTTTTTCTATCTCTTCTGCAAACACTGTAATGTTGGGCCGCCAGTTTCTCGGTTCTATGTGGTGATCCTCCAGTTTGATAAGTGAGTATCTGGTCAGGGCGAACCAGAAACCTGCCCTGACATCCCCCCATCTCTTTCTGAAAGCTTTTCTGCGAAGTATCATGTAGATACCCACTTCAATCACAATGGCGACCATACAGGCAAAAGGGTTGAGCAGAAGCATCACGACAACGGCACCCAGCGATCCCAGTACAGACACATACCACGGAACATCTATAGTGGGCCGATAGGAAGGATCTCTTACAAGTTTTTCCACAGCAGCACTGAAGTTGATGATAACGTACAGAGTAAGAAACAGAATTGTTACAAACTGTGCGACTGCATTAAGAGAACCAAGCAGAACTGCAGCAAGAGCCAGTATGCCTGTAATCCATGTGGCAACTGAAGGTTGTCCTCTTTCAGACAGCCGCGAAAGAAACCCTGGAGCAAGGCCGTCTTCCGAAAGTGCCTGTAATACCCTTGGTCCTGTGAGAATGCTTCCAAATGCAGATGAAAGTATTGCCCCCCACATACCGGCAAACACCAGTATGCTCCCGAGAAAAGCTGTTGTTGTCCAGGCTCTCACACCAGGCTGTGCCAGTGCTTCAAAACTTACTGATCTGGTTACAGAAAACACAACGGGAACAAGAACATAGATAACCGTTCCAGTCAGAACAGCCAGCAGCGTTCCCCTTGGAATACTTCTGCTGGAATCTTTCAGGTCGCCACTCATTCCGATTCCTGCCGTGAAGCCGGTTACAGCAGGAAAGAAAATGGCAAATACATACCACAAACCGTGTGGAGCTGTTCTGTATGTGGATACCATTTCCGGTGCCCTGAAACCGGAAGAAACAGCACCTGCAACAAGCGCCGCAATGGAAAGTACAACTGCTATCATTATGGGAACCTGAAGCTTCAGTGCCAGAGAAGCACTTCTGCCTGATAGTGCTGTAACCACGATTATGATGGTTGCTGCAATTGCTGGAACAGCAAAACCGGGGAGAGGTCCCCACAAGTTTGTCATCATCAGCGAAACACCTTCAGCAAGTCCGTAGCTGTAGAAGGTCAGGCTCAGGGTACGGCAGAGGTACAGGGGGATGCCGATTGCTCCTCCGAACTCAAGACCCAGGCTGTGTGAGATCATGTAGTACTCACCGCCGACACCGATCTTGATATTTGTGGCAATTGCTGAGGCACTCAACCCGGTGATAAATGTAATAGAGCTGGAAACAAGAACTATCAGAATTGTTTTGGGGAGACCAAGGTTTCCAACAATCCATCCAATCCTCAGGTAAAGAACAAGACCCAGTATTGTCAGAACACTGGGCGTGTAAACGCCGAGAAAGGTTCCAAACTTTGCAGCACTTTCCTTCTGGGGGGTACTCAACTCAGGTTCCGGCGTATAATCTGTTCAATACACCAGGAGTATTCCGACGCGCTGAAGATACCGTTAAAACTGTAGCACCGTCCCACCGGTATTGTGTGCATTATCCTCCCTGTGTTTTACATCTGTCCCTGCAATATGGGGGACACACTCCACGGATGCAATCTCTGACATACCGGTTTCCTGTACAGACACTTTTCCGATGTTAACACTTCTGTAATTTCCTGAAGAACAGAAGGAGAATTTCGCAGTTACAACATCGGTTTCTTTACCAGCAGATAAAGGAAGAACGGTCCGCCAAGAAGGGACAGAATAACACCAATAGGGAGTTCTGCCGGTGTTATGATCACCCTTGAGAAAATGTCCGCCCATATCATCAGAACCGCCCCGCCAAGGGCGGACAGAGGAAGAAGCCTTCTGTAGTCTCCACCGGCAAGCCTTCTGACAGTGTGCGGAACGATGAGCCCAACAAACCCCACAGGCCCCACTGCTCCGACTGCTCCGCCTGCAAGAACTGCAGCTGCAACAAGAAGAAACAGCCTTTCACGAACTGTGTTTACACCCCGGGACTCTGCCACCTCAGTTCCTGTAAGAAACTGGTTGAGGGTACCGGTTTTCATCAGAGCGGGAATCATTCCAGCCACCAGGAATGGAACAAGAAACAGTATTCTCCTGTATCCAGCCACCGCCAGGTCACCCATCATCCATCTTACAATTTCCACCAGACGGGACGCCGGACTCATGTACTCTATCAGAAGCAGAACAGAGGCTCCGAGAAGGTTCACCGTTACTCCGGCCAGAATCAGGCTGGAATGGTCCCGGGAGCCACGGCCGGCTAGAAACCAGGTAAGTGTTGATGCAGCAAGAGCCCCGGCTGTACCTGACAGATAAACAAGAAATACAGGCAGAGTAACCCCGGAGAGTATGATAAACCCCGCAGTAACCCCGGCTCCGGCACTTATTCCCAGTGTGTAGGGTGTAGCCAGAGGATTTCTCAGTACAGCCTGAAGAATACATCCGGACACGGCAAGGCTGGCGCCTGCTGTAATTGCAAGAAGAATTCTTGGAAGTCTCAGATACAATATCACACGGGTGGGAGCTCTCCAGCCAAGTGGTCCTGTGATCAGAGACAGCAAAATTCCCAGAACGGCAAGAACCAGCAGAACTTCAAGTGTTCTTTTCATGATGAACCGCCTGGAAAAACAATCCAGCCGCCGTGAGGTGAACTTCGCTTTACTTCAATCGGGGTGTTGTACACCGTGGAAAGAAGATCACCGGAGCTGAACACCCCTTCAGGTTCTCCAAAGGCAAGAGATATGCCTTCAGAAAGAAGCATAACTTTGTCAAATGCGTTGCCGGACATCTCAATTCTGTGGGTTGTGGCCAGAATGATTATTCCCTTTGCTGCCAGATCAGAAAGCAGTTTCCACAGCTGTGCAGCATGACCATAATCCAGAGATGAACCCGGCTCGTCAAGAAGAATAACATCGGTTTTCTGGGAAAGAACAGCGGCAAGATTAACCAGGCGGTTCTCCCCACCGGACATCTCATCTGTAAACTTCTGCGACAGATGACCTGCTCCCACCATCTCCAGCGCTTCTTGAGCTATTTCTACATCCTTCCCGGAGTCATTTGACCACGCGCTTCTGTGGGGAAATCTTCCCAGAAGAACTGTTTCTATCGCTGTCAGCCCTGCTGGAACAAGCGGAGACTGGGGAAGGTAAGCAATTCTCCGAGCCCTTTCGGTTCTTTTCATAGATCGAACATCAACAGAATCCAGATTAACCAGCCCCGAGCTGTGAATTCCAGGAAAGGAGAGAATACCTTTAAGAAAAGTACTCTTTCCACTGCCGTTAGGCCCGATTACTGCAGTTACACTTCCCTCTGTAATTTTCATCGATACACCGGAAACTGCAGTGGAATCTGCTGTGTAACCTACGCTCAGATCTTTTATTGTCAGTTCAGGCACTGTGCAATTCCAACAACAAGCTCATGCAGTCTGGCCCCGGGAACAAGTACATAGTCACCGGAAAGAACACGAACATTGGAGTCATTAAGCCCACTTCCTCTCCAAAGGTCAAGGTTCGCCTCACCGGCATTGTAGGGGTCCATAATAACAATACGGTCAGGGGCCAAAGACATTATGCCCTCTACGGACACCGCCGGATAACTGCCTGCTTCAGGAGCGGCTGTCACGCAGCCCATACCGCTTATGATATCGGCAAAAAAGGTTCCTTCTCCTGCCACTGATACTGAACCGTCTGCGTCGAGAAATACAACGATCATTACCCGAAGAGAATCCTGCACGAAAATTGTGTGAAGAGAATCAAGCGTTGTATCTATCCTCTCTCTGAAACCGCCGAAGTCAGCCTCGGGATACAGGCGTTCAATTCTGTCACACGAATCATACACATCCGAAAGCCTGTCAAAAGAATACTGATAGTAAGGAATACCAAGACGCACAGACAAACTCTTCAAAGACTGATTGGTTCCTACTACATGTATAGAAGTTGCTTCCAGTGCAGTTATCATCTCCATTGAAGGAGTGAGGAAATCTCCAATCACAGCAAGCCCCAGTGCCTCCGGTGGCCATGTGGAAAACCGGTCTACACCGACGACTCTGTTCCATGCTCCCGATACAAAAAACATCTCGGTGAGTGACGGTCCAAACACAACCGCTGCCGTATCGGTATTCCCGCTGCCGTCAATGAGTTCCTGTGAAGGTACGTTTTCTTCACTGCAGCCACTCAGCAACATCAAAATCGCGGAAACCTTCGCGAAGTACCTTAATGGAAGCCTTCTCAATCTGTCTCGTCCTTTCCACAGATAGCCCGAGAACCTCTGCAATTTCTGCCAGCCTGTGGGCACTGCCGTCAAGCAGCCCGTAGCGCATTACAATAATAAACTTTGCTCTTCCGTCCAGCTTTTTCAATGCATCTTCCACCAGTTCGCTAAGAGGAACTGTTGCAGGGTTCGGAACATCTGCAGCCAGCAGTTCTTCCAGAACAAGCCCTTTTTCTCCAACAGGACTGTGTATTGAATCGACAACCTCAGAGAGGCTCAGCAGAATTGACCAGTCCATCTTTCCGCCGGTCTCCATCTCTATTTCATGAGGCGCCGGATACCTCCCTTCAGCCGCGGCAAAATCGTCAATTACCTCCCGGAGGTACCTCCCTTTTCTGATAACATTAGCAGGCACCCGCACCAGTCTGTGCTGCCTCTCCAGTGCCAGGAGTACTTTTTTTCTGATACGGATCAATGCGTAGCTTATGAAACCTCTGCTTCCCGAAAAGTCAAACCTCCTTACAGCATCCAGAAGACCTACACATCCCTCCTGAACAAAATCCATTTCCTCCAGAGCCCCTGTGCTTCCTTTTGTGTACCTTCTGACAACGATAAGCACAAGCCGGAGATTACCTTCTACAAGCTCTGCCTCAGCATCAAGAAGGATGTCTATACTGTTGTTGACTTCCTCTCTCAGCGCAGGATCTGTGACTTTTTTCAGTTTCTGCCACAGTTTCTTCTGCACATCTGTCCAGTCTGCTCTACCGGTGTATTCCGACTCCATGTCCATAAGCTTCAGAAGCTTCAGCCTGGTACTGTTTATTGTTTCCGCCAGCTGTGATCTTCTTTCCCGTGTTGACACATCGGTTGTGTCCACCACAGAACTGAATTTATTTCTTGTATCGATTGCAATCTGTCTTTTACCGTTCATCTTCCACTCTCATATCAGCAAATTCCTCCAGAGCAATTGCTTTACGTTCCGGATCTGAACCTGCAAGATCTTCCTGCAATTCTCTTAGCCGGGGAAGCTCTCTCCTTTTCCTTATAATATCTTTCTTCAACTTCTGAATCTCTTGTGGTGTAACATCTTGCAGCGCTCCTGCAATGTCTGCACACAGGGCAGACAGATCCTCCGGAAGCTCACCTGGAACAACAGATGAAAAACCCCTGGCAATCTGGCCCCTGAATACACTTAAAAGCCTGACAGCCAGCTCTGTTGTCAAATCCCCAGCCATGAGGAAGTCTAAAAAATCGGTATTGTAAACCCCTCCGGCTGTGGCAACCTTCAGTACAATGATGTCTCCACTTCCGATATTACCTGCTTTATTCCTGACGTACCTGGTGTGCTCTTCAAAACTCCTGATCTCATTACTCTTCTTCGTAAGAGCTTCTCTGGAATAGCCGGTAGATTCCTCAACTTTCTTCTGAAGTTCTTCTTCCACCAGTGGATTGGAAGAAGAAACCGCTACTTCAAGAAGTCGTTCTGCCAGCCTTATTCTGTCAGGCCCTTCGGTAAGTTTACCATCTATCAGAGACACACAGAATGAAACAGGATCATACGCCGAGCGAAGAAGCTCCTCAAACGCTTCCCTGCCTCGATTCTTTACAAAATCGTCGGGATCCATACCGTCAGGCAGCCTGACCACAAGCGGATATGCACCCTGGGCCAGCAGTATCTCGGCTGCCTTTACAGCAGCTTTCCTGCCTGCAGAATCTCCATCGTAACAGATGTAGTGTTTTTCAGCCATTCCCATAAGATTCCTTGCCTGCTTCTCTGTGAGAGCAGTTCCGCTGGTTGCTACTGTTTCGGAAAATCCCACGGAGACAAGTCTTGCGTGGTCAAAGTAGCCTTCAACAAGAATAGCGATCTTTGATTGCCTTGCCTTTTCCTGTGCACTGCTGTAGCCGTACAGAAAGGAACCTTTCCTGTAAATGACCGTTTCCGGACCATTAAGGTACTTTGGAACAGCATCTCCCATACTCCTTGCCCCAAATGAAACAACCCTTCCCCTCCTGTCGTGGATGGGAAAGGTCAGCCGTTCTCTGAAACGGTCATAGGGTTCTCCTCTGTCGGTAATAACCAGACCAGCGTCACCAATAACTGAAACAGAATAATTAAGCCTGCGAAGATGCTTGAGCAGGGCGTTTCCGCCTGGTGCATAACCTATTCCTATTCCAGTTTCTTCAGGATCTATGTCTCTGCTTTTCAGGTAATCTCTGGCGGTGTTTCCGTCGGTTCCTGCAAAACACTTTCTGAAAAACTCCTGAGCCTCAGCAACTACTTCAAAAAGACCCTTTGACAAACCGGCAGACACCCTGCCGCCCCCTGAACCTTTTTTCAGTGTAATACCGGCGGCTTCTGCCAGCTCCTCCAGAACTTCCGGAAACTCCAGGTTTTTCTCGGCCATAAGAAAACTGAACACATCTCCACCTGCGCCGCACCCGAAGCATTTGTATGTTCCGGTTGCCGGGAAAACGATAAAACTGGGGGTTTTCTCTTTGTGAAAGGGACACAACCCTTTCCACGAGTTACCTGCTCTCTTTAATTCCACATACTGCTGGATAACTGACACTATATCTGTAGAATTTTTGACCAGTTCTACCTCGCTGCCGTCGTAAGACACAAGATTCACCCCCTGAGTACTACTATCGATGCCCCGGTTCCACCTTCTTCAGGCGAAGCAATCGTTACACTTTCAAGCCTTCTGTCGTGTCTGAGCCAATCGGTTATTCCCTTCATCAGCCGACCCTTACCGTGTACGACCCTGATTCTTTTCAGACCGACTGCAATACAATTATCCAGCTTTATATCAAGTTCGGCAATGGCTTCTTCAACTGTCATTCCAAGAAGGTCCGCTTCCGGACTTTCCTGCACAAGCTCATATTCAGAAAAGCCGGAGTATTCTTCTTCCGGAGTATCAATTACAACAAGACCGTTTAACTTCTTCTTTACAAGAACAGAGCCTATTCTGACCATCGCTGTAGAACGGCCTGCCTTTTCCACCACACCGGGAATGGACCATCCTTCAATCATAACCCTGTCACCTGTATGAATCTCTGATACACCCTTTTCAGGTCCTGTATTTTTCGCTGGCTTTCCGCTAACAGCTTCCGCGGCGGCGAGCTGACTGAGCATCTTCCTCGCCTTCCGCCTGTCTGCAGGTAACCGGGAGTTTGCAATGGAAACCAGAAGGGAATCCGCTCTGGACTGAATGCTTTTCAGTGTCCGGTTCTTCTCTTCATCTACTGAAGCCATTTTTTTCTCCAGGTCGGCTCTTGTCTCCCGAAGCTGTTTCTCCAGATACTTTCTGCTCTTTCTGGCATGTTTTCTGTCTTCAGAAAGCTTCTTCACCTCTCTCTGACGCTTTTCCTCCAGTTCCCGAAGACTTGTAACAAGACTGTCAAGACTGAAAGAATCTCCTGCAAGACTGGATGCTTTTTCCAGTAATTTATCTGGAAAACCAGCCATGGCAGCAGCTTCGAGGGTACAGGATGCCCCTGGAATGTCCGGTACAAATTTAAACCCCGGGATAAGAGACTCCGGATCAAATGACATGGATGCATTGTAAAACCCCGGTTTTTCCCCGGCAAGCAGCTTTAACTGCCCCATATGGGTACTTACCACACACCTCACACCAGTATCAGCCAGTTCTTCAAGAAAAACAGCTGCCAGTGCGGCACCTGTAACGGGATCTGTTCCAGCCGCCGGTTCATCGATGACAGCCAGTGTTTCAGAATTTCCGAACAGCAGGATGTTTTTTTGCTCAGACAGTCGCGCAGAATATGTGCTAAGATGCATGTCTATGGACTGATTGTCTCCCATGGAAACCATCACCCTGCTGAAAAACGGCATGGACGATCCTGAACCTGCATGAACACCGAGCCCGCATCTACTACAGATTGAAGCAAGTGACAGAGCTTTGAGAAGAACGCTCTTCCCCCCTGCGTTGGGTCCGCTGATTATCAGAATGCGCCAGTCTTGTGCCAGTACGACCCTGCTTTTTACCACTGTATCCGGGGACAACAGCGGGTGCGCCAGATCGTGAAGGTCCATCCTTCCTTCCTGAGGGAATACGGTGCTGCATCTGGTGTGATAACGGGCTCTGGCGAATACTGCATCAAGACCGCTGAGTACGGAAATACCTTCTCTTATCTCTTCAAGTCTCTCCCTTACCGCCAGAGTTGCCTCGCGAAGAATTCTTCTTCTTTCCTGCTGAAGATCAAGAACGGCCTCCTGAAGTTCATTCCCCGCTTCAACCAGCTCTGCAGGTTCGATAAACAGAGTTGCCCCGCTTTCAGATCTGTCGTGAATCAGACCCTTTACAAGCCCTCTTTTTCCTGAGTTAACAGGAAGAACATACCTGCCGGACCTCACAGTTGGAGGAGAGTCCCGCAGAATTCCCTTTCCAGCAAGCCGGCTTGAGATTCTCGAAAGCCTTGATGTAAGCGATGAGCGAAGACTCTGTATTCTTCCAGACAGTTTCCTGAGCTGCGGAGAGGCGTCTGCGGCCAGCTCTCCCTCGGGGGTGGTTATACGAAGCAGCTGTCTGGAAAGATCCTTCAGAACAGGGATCCTGTTTACAGAAGAGTCTAGAATTCCCGATACAGATTCGGAAACACTCTTAACTCTGCCTGAGAACGCTATCATATCGCGGAGCATTCCACCTGTTGCACGGAGGCGGAACGGTTCAATAGAAACAACCCCGCTGTCAAGATTGCTTACTGCCTCGATAATGCCCTGTAAATTTGAAACAGGCGGTTCCACACCTGCACTGATAAGTTCTGAAGCATGCAGAGTCTCATTCATCAGAACCCCGGCACCGGATCTGCTTTCCGACGGAAGAAGCCTGTACACAAGAGCCCTTCCGGCCTGACTACCTGCATAACCCTGAACAATTTCCAGAATTCTAAAAAACTCCAGACGGGAAAGATCCTGATCTTCAGTTACCTGCAGTACAGAACTGTCAGACATAAGCGGGTTCTCCCCTGTATACCATAAGAACCCTGGCCACAGTGCAGCTGAGTTTCGGTAATAACACTATTCCCTCTCCAGACCACTGCAACCACCGGGAACTCACCGTATCACAAATGCTATCTGTGCTTTACTTTGAATGACTCCAGCTCTTCCATCTTTTTGAGAAGGTCCTTCTCTCCACGTTTGACTCTGGATGGAACATGGATGTCTATCTCTACAATCAGATCGCCCCGTCCCCGCCTGTTGAGCCGGCCCATTCCCTGATGCCTGATCTTAAGTCTTGTACCGGCGACAGTCCCACTTCCAACCTTGATCCCGGTTGAGTCTCCATCAGGCTGGGGAATTGTAAATTCTGCACCCAGCACAGCCTGAGGGTATGAGATGGTCAATGGATAAACAAGGTCGTCTTCTTCGCGGCTGAACGGACCGTAATCGATGTTGTTTATCAGCAGTTTCAAATCACCTGGAACTCCGCCCTGCCCCGGGTGATGCCCCTGCCCCCGCAGTCTTATGTAATGCCCCTTTGAGAGACCTGCCGGAAGGTCAACGGCAATTGTAGACTTCTTTTTTTCGTACCCTTTTCCCCTGCAGCTGGAACAGATCTTTCTTGGAATACTTCCGCTGCCCCCGCAGGTGGGGCAGTTGCTTACAGTCCGGAAACTGCCCAGCAGTGTGTTTCTTACAGAAGCAACTTTTCCGGAGCCTTTACACTGTCTGCAGGTATCTGATCCAGCTTCAGGGTCTGCCCCTGTACCGGAACAGTTGCTGCAGGGAACATTTCTCTCTACTTCTATCTCCTGCCTGCCGCCAAGAACCGCATCCTGCAGATCCAGATCAACTTTTACAACGAGATCATCGCCTCTTATTGCTCCAGAGCGGGAACCAGCTGATGCAAAACCGAAATTTTCCATGAACGCCCGCAGAGCATCGTCAAGACCGAAACCGCTGAAAATATCCTGCATACCACCCATGCCACCGAAAGAACCGGCAGCTTCGGTAGTTCCAAAACGGTCAAAGGCATCCCTTCTCGAGGGATCACTGAGTACTTCATAGGCCTTCGCAGCCTCTTTAAACCGCTCTTCAGCCTGATGATCACCGGGATTTCTATCCGGATGATTTTTCATGGCAGCAGCACGGTAGGCCTTTTTTATTTCTTCAGGGGACGCACTTCTGTCCACGCCCAGTACTTCGTATGGATTCATGGGGCGAAATATAACAATCGCAGAGGGGAAAAAACAAAGAGAACCCCGGACAGAATACTATTGCTCCGGATTTTTCTTCCCGGTATCAATTTTTGTTATGGAATCAAGAAAGTCCGAGGCAGCGTTATCTTCATCAGATTCAAACACTTCGACAAGTCTTGAAATCGAACCGTTCAGCTGCCGTACTTCATCAATCGCTTTTTCCAGAGCCAGTGAATCTTCGCCATCGCGAAGGACCTTGAGTTTCTTCGCCTCTCCGTCAAGCTCTTCCCATGAAGCCTTGTCCAGCTCTTCCCGTGCGACCTTAAGTGTTCGGGAAGCCCTGTAGATAACCTCATCCGCTTCGTTCCGGAGGCTTACAAACTTGATTCTTATCTTGTCTGCATCGGCATTGGCCCTCGCTTCCCTGCGAAGTCTCTCTATCTCTGAACTGCTTAAGCCACCGCTGGGATTAACCTTTATACTCTGTTCCTGCCCGGTTGTGGTATCTCTGGCGGAAACATTAAGAATACCGCTTGCATCAATTTCGAAGACAACTTCAATACGTGGCTCTCCGCGTTTGGCTGCGGCAATTCCACGTAATTCGAATGTTCCCAGGCTTCTGTTACCATCGATAACTTCCCGCTCGCCCTGCACCACATGCACACCAACCACAGACTGGTTATCGCTGGCTGTTGTAAAGATTCTGCTGTTTCGAGTGGGGATTGGACTGTTTCTTCGGATAATAGGTGCAAGAACACCACCGAGAGTTTCAACACCAAGAGTCAGCGGTGTTACATCGATAAGAACGAGATCTTTTCTCTGGCCGGAAAGCACGGAACTCTCAATAGCCGCACCAAGTGCCACAACTTCATCGGGGTTAACCGACTGCGCAGGTTTCATTCCAAAAAACTCTTCAACCAGCTTCTGTACCATAGGAATCCTTGTTGAGCCTCCCACAAGAACAACATGGTCAAGCTCCTCTATCTTCATTCCTGCATCTTCCAGAGCATCTCTGCACAGCGGTATAGTTTTCTGGATCAGTTCACCTGCAAGTTCCTCAAACAGTTTTCTCGTAATGGTTATTTCCAGATGAACGGGACCGGACTCACCAGTGGCAATAAAAGGCAGATTTATATCGGTTTCCTGAGTCATGGACAGCTCACACTTTGCCCGCTCCGCAGCCTCTCTAACCCTTTGTGGCGCAATATTATCAGTCGTTAAATCTATTCCGGATTCCGACTTGAACTCGCTCATTATCCACTTGACAAGCTTCGTGTCGAGATCATCACCGCCAAGACTGGTGTCTCCCAGGGTAGCCTTTACCTCAAAAACTCCATTTATCACCTGCAGAACGCTCACATCAAATGTTCCACCACCAAAGTCGTAAACAACCAGTTTTTTCTTACCTTCCGGCTCGATGAAGGCCAGAGCAGCAGCGGTAGGCTCGTTAAGAACCCTTCTGACTTTGAATCCTGCAATTTTTCCTGCTGCTTTTGTCGCCTGACGCTGAACCTCATTGAAATAAGCCGGAACAGTAATTACTGCGTCGGTGACCTCCTCCCCCAGAAATTCCTCTGCAGTGTGTTTAAGCTGCTGCAGGATAATTGCTGAAATCTCCGGCGGGGTGTACACCCGATCCATAATTCTAACCGCGGCATCACCGTTGCTGTTTTCAACGATTTCGTAAGATACATCGTTTACGTGATTGGCAACCTCAGCGTAACGACGGCCCATGAGCCTCTTTATGCTGTTCACGGTGTTTCTGGGATTGGTAATAGCCTGTCTTCTTGCTACAAGGCCAACCAGTCTTTCCCCCTTGGCTGAAAATGCCACCACAGAAGGCATGACCCTCGAACCGCTCTTGGATTGTATAACTGCAGGGAGCCCTCCATCGCTGAAGGCGATGCAGGAGTTTGTTGTTCCAAGGTCAATTCCTATGGTTCTTCCCATATCAAATCCTCCAGTAATAAAACCCGGTCCCGCCAGCAGTCAAACCCCGGTAAACAATATATTTTGTCACGTCAATCAAGCTGTTAATCATCTGGAAATAGTATCGCATACATAGTGCAGTGTCAACCTCGCCATTCAATAGTGTTCGGAGCTGAAATTACACCCTTCTCACAGATAATGGATGTAATTAATCTAACAGGAGTAACATCAAAAGCTGGGTTATAGACACCGACACCGTCAGGAATAGTTTTTTTACCTCCCCAAACCGCCAGCTCTTCTCTGCCTCTCTCCTCTATCTCGATGAAACCGCCGTCTGCAGCTGCAGGGTCAAATGTGGAGACTGGTGCTACTATGTAGAAAGGTACACCTGCTTCAAAAGCTGCCAGAGCCAGAGGATAAGTTCCTATTTTGTTGGCGGAATCGCCGTTCATTGCTATCCTGTCCGCACCTGTAATCACAGCATCAACAGCTCCTGTCAAAAGCAGCGAAGCAGCTGCAGAATCAGGGAGTACTTTTACAGGAATACCTGCTTTCTGCAGTTCCCATGAGGTAAGTCTGGCCCCCTGAAGAAGCGGTCTTGTTTCATCGGCATAAACTCCAGAGAGAATTCCCCTGGAATGAGCCTCGTAAATTACCGATAGAGCTGTTCCAAGACCTGCAGTTGCAAGTCCTCCTGCATTGCAGTGAGTAAGAACAGTACAGCTTTCCGGAAGCAGATCGGCACCCAGGCTGCCCATTATCCTGCTGGCTTCCAGATCTTCCCTGAAGAGACGCTGAGCACTGACAAGCAAACGGTCTACAGCATCCGATTTCGACTTTGATGCCAGCAGAATCTCTCTCTGGATATCAAGACAGTAAAACAGGTTTACCGCAGTGGGTCTTGTTGAGGCAAGCAGATCCAGACGGCTGCTGCATTCCTTCACAAACCCGGATGACCCGGGAGTCTCCATGGCAGCGATAACAGCACCGTATGCCGCCGCTATGCCGATTGCAGGGGCACCCCGGACGGCAAGTGTTCTGATTGCTTCAGCAAGCACTGCTGTTGATCTGCAGGCAAGGTAAACCTCTTCTGAAGGGAGAAGTCTCTGATCCAGCAGTACCAGATGGTCATCACGCCACTCAAGGGTCGGGACTGGTTTCATTTCTTACCGCCGGTTTTCAGAATTTCGGCACAGACCTCCACAATATCAGCGGGCTCCACCATTCTTCCCTCTCCGGTGGTACCGCAGGCAAGGCTGCCTGATACGGGACCTGCAAAACTGATACCACGGGAGTAAAGAATCTTCACATTTGCCTGAACAGCAGGGTTGTTCCACATCCTGGTATTCATCGCAGGAGCAATCAGAACCGGTGCTGAACAGGCCAGGAAAGATGTGGTGAGAAGATCATCAGCAAGACCATGGGCCGCTCTTGCCAGAAAATGAGCAGTTGCCGGAACGATAACCATCAGATCTGCATTTTCAGTAAGGGTAATGTGGGGAATGGAGTTTTCCGCAGGAGATGAGAACAGATCCGTGTAGCAAGGTGTTCCGGAGACCGATGAAAGCTGCACGGAAGTAACAAATTCAGTGGCGGCTTTTGTAAGTATGCAGTTCACCGTGTGCCCCGATTTCCTCAGAAGCGAAGCAACGCTGACAGCCTTAAAAGCCGCAGCACCACCAGTTACACCTAGAAGGATTTCAGCCATCAATTCCCTTCCTCTCTGTTTTTTCGTCCAATCTCGTTTATTCCCAGCAATGTAAGTTCCGGACATATCCTGAATTTGTTCCTGCATCTATCTCCAAGAGCAGTTCCCCACCCTCCAGTAGCCCAGAGCTCGGGAGCAGAATCCAGCTCGGATGAAATCAAGTCTATGATGTGATCAGCTGCACCAACGGCACTGAAAAGAACACCTGATCTGATAGCATCAGCAGTTGTTTTTCCAACTACGCTCTCAGGAAATGACAGGTCGATGGGATTCAGTCTTTCAGCTTTCTTGAACAGTTCTCCGGCAGATGTTCCCACCCCGGGGCTTATTGCCCCTCCAAGGTACTTTCCGCTGCTGTCAATCACATCGAAAGTTGTTGCCGTTCCAAAGTCCGCCACAATAGCAGGAAGCCTACCGTATATTACTGCCGCAACTGCGTTAGCAAGCCTGTCCGGTCCTATTTCATGGGGATACCTGTAGCTCAGTTCAATCCCGGCTGTGGAGAAAGATACATCCACCGGTGTGATTTTCAACCATTTTCTGCACATGTTGATAATGGTGTGGTGAACCTGGGGAACAACGCAGGCGAAGGCAACATCATCTGGATTAGAAAAATTCTCACCGCGAAGCAACGCCTCTGTGTAAATTCTGAGCTCATCAGCAGTCCACCTCTGAGTTCTGATTCTCCACTGCCCCAGAAGTTTGTCTGCTTCAAATAGAGCAAGAGCGGTCTTCGTGTTTCCAACATCAATAGCGAGTCTTGTCATTTACCTTCCTTAGTATACAGCCAGTCCAGGCCAATATCCGACGACTTTACCGAGTGAGTCAACATGCCCACAGAAATACCGTCAACTCCTGTTTCTGCAACAGCTCTGACCGTTTCCAGAGTAATTCCTCCAGATGCTTCAAGGTATATACCGCTTCCTGCTGCCTGCGAGACTGCTCTCCTCAGCTCATCTGCGGACATGTTGTCAAGAAGTATTCTGTCAGGTTCAAGGGGAATAACTGCCTTCAGCTGAGAAAGAGAGTCAACTTCTATTTCAATGGAAACATCCCTTTCACGCAGTCTCTGCACAACTGGAGCGAGACTTCCGGCACCGCCAGCAGCAGCAAGATGGTTGTCTTTGAGCATAGCCATGTCTGCAAGTGAAAACCTGTGGTTTACTCCACCCCCCATACGGACTGCATACTTTTCAAGTGCACGCATACCTGGAGTTGTTTTTCTGGTATCAAGTATCTCAACACCTGTACCCTGGCAGGCTCGAACGAACTCTGCAGTTTCAGTTGCAATCCCGCACAACCGCCCCAGGATGTTCAGAAATATTCTTTCTCCGCGGAGTATTGACGCAGCCGGGCCATATATACCGGCAATATTCCCTCCGGTCTCGATGCTTTGCCCTTCTTCAACGAAACTCTCTACCCGGATGTTTCCCGGTATCAGGGGAAAAACTGCTGCTGCAAGCTTAACACCGGCCACTACAATGTTTTCCCTGGCGTTAACAATGCACGAAACCAGGGTATTACCTGATTCAGCCAGTGCTCCGGAGGCCTCGTCATCCAGTGCTCTGTCCTCGAGAACTGCATTTTTTACCAGTACTTCGGCAACGGCAACCGGATCGGTCCAGTCAATAGAACTCATTAAATTCCCTTCGCAATACCTGTGTTTCCGTAGACAACAGCACCATTCTTCATTGTTGCTTCAACTGCAAGACCTTCCATTTTCTCAAATGGGCTGCCTGAAAGAAAAACCATGTCTGCCGTTCTGCCAGCCGCCAGAGGTACTGCCAGATGGGCCAACCCGGATATTGAGGCGGAACCCAGAGTATATGCAAACAGCGCCTCATGAACAGACAGCGACTGACTGGCTGCTCTGTGGTCAACTGCACCGCAGAGTCCGAAAAGTGGATCAAGAGGCATACTGTCGCTTCCAAAACCAAGCCTGAAACCGGAATCAACCACAGTTCTGAAAGGATTAAGAACCACAGCCCGGTCAGGTGTAAGAATTGTGTCATACATTCCGCCGGGTTGCTGCCACCTCTCCACAAAGTTAGGCTGCATACTGAAAACATGGTATTCCCTGCTCCAGGTTCCAGGCCAGGCGTGGAGCAGTTCCTCCGCATGTTCAACCCGTACACCGAACCCGTGTCCCAGAGCTTTAAAAACATCGCCGGAAACACAGTCAAGCTGTTGTAATGCTCTTCCTCCAATGGCATGAACTGCCACCGAAAGACCCAGTTCTCCACAGCGAAAAAGCAGTAAAAAAAGCTGGCTGTCAGAATAGTGCAGCTCTCCTGCAGCTCCACTGGGATACGGATAAAGAAGAGCTGCATTCTCTGCGCCAAAAGAACCGTCAAGGAAGAGCTTCACCGTTTGCACAGACAATCTGTCATCTGGAAGATCATCAACACTTTCCACCATAACAGCCACGGAGAGATCCAGAAGGGGATCGGACTTCAGAACAAGCTCCGCACCGTGAGGTGACTCAAAAGTGAACACACCTGTAACTCCATGGCTGAATACTTCGGATTCCACCTCGGAAAATGCACGGGTAAGAACATCGTCAGACAATGGAAACAATCGTTCGAAGTTCAACACCGGCCACTCTTTCAACACCCCTGTTTTCCTGTTTACTCCGGGAATACTGCCATCGAAAAGTTGGAGCAGTGCTGAGTTGGCCAGAGCAGTGTGCCCGCACACACGGCGCAGAAACACCGGGACATCACCGCCCGCCCTGTCAAGCTGATCAAGAGTTGGCAGTTCAGCATCGGTCCAGTCACTCTCATCGAAAGACTCACCTCTGATAATTCTACCGCCCGCTGCAGGTTCTGCTGACGATACAAGAGAGATAAGCTCTTCGGCAGAATGTACCTGAGACAAGTCCAGAGAAGCCTTCTTTACAACCATCCATGTGAGATGTGTGTGGGCATCCACAAAGGAAGGCATGGCGAAATTACAGTCGAATGTGCTATCAGAACAACTCTCTATGGATGAAATTACCCCTGAGTCATTGACAAAAACGGAAACGCCTGCAAGACATGAGCCGGCCCCAGTCCACAAATTACGACATCTAATTCGCTGCATTGCGGGTATCCTGAATGTACTTGAACATCAGATCAATGATCTCGCTTTTTACCTCGAACTTGAAATAGGTATGGTTACCTCTCCGTTCAATTTCGCTTACCCTTCCCCTGATCTCTGCTTTCACAAAACCGTATGGAGGTGGAGGGCCGTCGGCAAATTCACTGCTGTCTGTGTTTGGATCCTTTATCTCCCTGGCTTCTATGTCCGTGGGGTTACTGAAACTGAACCACTTTTTCAGCAGTATGTAGTTGCCTCCCAGAATAGCTGATCTGGACGGAAAATGAACATCAATTACGGTTGTAGAAACATCTTTACTGTTTCCTTTTTTAAACAGAACTGCCTGATTCCTTCCAGCTGACTTCGCATTGTACAAAGCCTGGTCGGAACAAACAATAAGTTCCGAACCTGCAACAGAGCCTGTGGAAGCTACTCCCAGAGAAATCTGAATTGAGAGAGGCTGTTCTTTTCCCCTAACAACGGCTTTTACCACAGAGTTTTCTACTGCAGAACAAATTCTCTCAGCAGTTGCCAACCCTTCCGGTCCACTGGAGTTAAGCATAAGAACTGTGATTTCCTCTCCCCCGTAACGGTATGCTTCCCCCCTGAATTTCACAGCTTCTCTGATAATTGACGACACATGTTTTAAAACCAGATCTCCGATGTCATGCCCATACCTGTCGTTGAATTTCTTGAAGTGATCAATGTCTATCATTATAGAGCACATGGGCAACCCTGCTGTGCCCATTGACCTGAGAAGCACAGGCAGATCGTGATCAAGCATTTTCCTTGGTGGAAGCCCTGTCACAACATCAAGCTCAACCATACGGGGAAAACTAACTCTATCCATAAAGTCCTCCGGAAGGGATTAATTACCACCGATAATAACCCAAAAAAGCAGGAATCAACAGGTGGATGTTGACCAGCTCACCTCAAATGGGTAGAGTTCTCTCTGGAATGAATCGGAAAAGGAGTCTGCCTTGAAAAAACAACTGATGGTTTCCGCCCTTCTCCTGTCTGCGGTTGCATGCATAGGATGGAACAGCGATCAGAGGGAAGTTGTCGACAGTTACAACACATTAATGGAAGATGCCTCACAGGAGAACTGGCACGGTCTTGCCCGCGGTTTTTCCGATGAAACTGCAGATCTCCTCGACGATATAGCAGTAATCTACACCGCTGCCGGTGCTCCGTTCAACAACCAGGGTGAAGAACTGCTTGCCTCTCTCGTGTCAGAAACCGACTTTCTTGTGTTCTCTGATGTTGTTGTATCAGTTGAATTTCGAAATGAGAAAGCTTACCTCCTTTCCGAACAGGGCGGCGATGTGAGGTCCTACGAATTCATCAGAGATGGAAGCAGATGGAAACTGAATCTTGTTCAGGACCTTACGCAGTACTTCAATGAGGCAATGCAAGGAACCGGGCTGCCCAGTGGCAGCTCTGATCTCACAGATTCACCAACATACATATCAACCGGCAGTGGCAGCTGTGAGTTTGCCTTGAGAAACGACCTGGAACATCTTTCCATATGGAATGTGTACTGCTCGCCAGGCAACAGCGACTCGTGGGGTGAAGACTGGCTTCAGGCAAGCATTCTGGGCTCAGGATCAGAGATGGGAATCTGGCTGGAAAGTGGAGTGTACGACATAAGAGTTGTGGACTCTGACGACAACGTATACACACTCTGGCAGATTGAACTTGACGAGGACGGAGTATTCTGGCCGGTAACAGCTCTGGATCGGGACGAATTGGACTGAGCGCGTGCTGAAAACAAGCACCAGGAATACTGGAAAACTTGCGATACCGCTGGTTGTTCTGGTTGTAGCTATTGCAGCTGTGTTTCTCCTTAAACCGGGTGCAGGCGAAAGTACAAAACTCATTTTCGTGACAAACTCACTTCCAGATATTACTCTTGACAGAATTCTGCTGGATGGTGGAACTGTAAACCTTATTGAAAGTGATCTTCGCCCAGGCGAAACACTTCAATTGTCTGTTCCTGCTGCATGTTCAGAACTGACGGCATCTGATACCGAAGGAGGGATGTACCGGTGCAGCGTTGCAGCTGCTGAAACTCTTAGAGTGCAGATATCCATGACAAATCGCGACACATTTGAACACATCATGGAGTCCGATGCAGAGTTCTATGCCGGGTCCGGAGAAAGCCTGGTCAGAATAACAAATGGACTGGAATGGCACAACATTCACACAGTCACCATTACCTGTGAAGGTGGTGACCCTGTAAGCAGTCCAAACATCCTGGGCACCTTCGTTCTTCCCCCGGGGAAAGCACTGAACACCAGAGTCTCCCAGGGCAGCTACACAGTTAACGCCACAGATGACATGGGAAATCGCTACAGCTGCAGAGTATCTCTGACTCTGCCCGATCAGGCTGCTGCAGCCTGCAGTATCACGAAAAACTGTCTGTTGTACACCATGAAGAGCTCCGGTACGGGAAGCAGCAGACTGATTCTCTGCAATGCTCTTGGTGACTGGATAATTACAGGTCTATACCACAGAAACTCCGGAGTGGAAACATGGAGTGAAAACCATCTGGCATCTTCCGGTATCGAGCCCAAAGAGCTGTACTCTCTGCTGCTTGACCCGGGAACCTACGATGTAAAAGTTGTGGATGAAGACAATGACAGCTACACCAGGTACGGAATTGCAGTGTCTGCTGGCGGAAACAGCTGGAGAGTTTCCATGAGCGATCTCGATCAGTTTTTTCCGTAACACACCCTGTCTCAGCACTTCAATGTGTGCGCAGGCTTTACCTGCGGCAGTCTCTGCCTTATTTTATAGAGGGTGAAATACAGCGGTGCCAGTGGTTGACACTGCTCAGTCAAATGGAGGGATTATGAAGAAGCTTTCAGTATTGCTTGTCTTGGCACTTGCCGCAACTCTTGTTTCCGGCTGCGGAGGCCAGGTACAGGTAAAAATTACCAACGATCTTGGCGCGTGGAACATCGAAGAAATTAATATTGACCCTGCTGAAGACAGCGAATGGAGCACCAACCGCATCAGTGAGATCATGGAGCCGGGTGACGAAGTAACAATCGGTGTTGCAGCCGGAACCTATGACATCAGGATTGTTGATGAGGATGGAGATCCTTACACGCGCTGGGATGTTGTAATCGGTTCAGACGGATACGACTGGGCAGTTACTCTTTCCGACATAGACTAGGAGTCTGACCGAAAATACAACATCGGCATTAGACACCACACGAACGGCTGCAAAACACGCCAATCATCGTCAAATAGCGTTGCTGTTATCCTCTAATCGGCATGCTTTTCGTCTCGTCCGTGAGGCGCTGTTGCTCAATGTCTATTCTCGGACAAGCTCCTGGAAATACTGTACAGCAGGTTCAGTGTTAGTGAAGACACATGGTAGAGTGTCTACTGTGCTGCTGCAGCAGGCACGAAGTGAAGCGATCGGAATGTACTGCTAAGCTTTGAAATCAGTTCAAGCTGCAACTCTGGTGACTCGTGTCCACGATGGTCTTTACTCGGCTGCTGTGTTCTCTTATTGTTCCCTGTTCGGTATGGTAATTTTTAAAGTACACAAAAGGAGGGAAAGTTGAAGAAGTTTAATCTGTTTATTGCACTACTGGCTCTGCCGGTACTGTTTCTTGCCTGCGGTGGTGGCGAAGCACCGGCAAACGACACAACTGAAGAAGTTGAGGATGTAATTGTCGAGGCTACTATCATCAACGGCCTGGAAGACCTTGAAGTTACAGAGATCTGGATCGATTCTTCAGAGGCTGCAGCATGGTCAGAAAATCTCATTGATGAACCTCTTCTTCCAGGAGAAGAATTCACACTGACTCTTGATGATGCCGGTAGCTACGATCTCTGGATTGAAGACGAAGACGGCGGTATCTACACAAGGTACGGCGTTGAAATTGACGAGCACGACTACGAGTGGGAAGTTGTCTACGAAGACGGAGACTGGAATGTTCCGGATGCAACCGTTACCTTTGTAAACGAGCTTGGCGACTGGACAATCTGGTACGCATACGCCAGCCCTTCATCAGAAGATGGATGGGGCGAAGACCGGCTTGGTTCCGAGCTTCTTGAACCGGAAGAATTGGTATCCTTTACCGTTCCGGCCAACGACTACTACGACTTCATGTGCACCGATGAAGATGACGATAACTACTACCTCTGGGATGTCTGGGTAGGCGAGGATGGCTTTGAGTGGGATGTACAGCTTTCCGACATGGATTCAAGCATTGAGGATGTCGTTGAAGGCGATGCCCCTATCACCATCTACAACGGTCTTGGCGACTGGACAATCTGGTATATGTACGGTGATCCAAGCGACGGACCATGGGGCGAAGACCGCCTTGGTTCCGAACTCCTTGAGCCCGGTGAGGAATTCACTTTCTACGTTCCTGCCGGCAACACCTACGACTTCAAGGTTGAAGACGAAGACGGCGACTCCTATACACTCTGGGATATTGATGTTGCTGAAGACGGTTTCTACTGGGAAGTTGAACTCTCCGACATGAACTAGGTTCACGCCCTGATTCATTAAACAGGGGGCTATCCTGCCCCCTGTTTTTGTGTGCAGTGAAAGGAACTATATGTCAAAACTGTTAATTACAGCACTATTCATGTTTCTCGTTGCAACGGGATGCTACGATCCTGCAAAGGTCATCATCACCAACGGTCTGGAGGACAGGAATATAGAGTATGTGTATGTCAGCAGTGGCTCCGAGGAAGAATGGGGAACAAGCAATCTTCCAGACTGGAAAGTGCTGCAGCCTGGAGAGTCCCATGAAATTACTGTTCTTCCGGATACATACGACTTGCAGGTTGTTGATCAATACGGAAAAACGTACACAGTATGGGACATCGAGATAGAGACTGAAGATTACGAATGGATAGTAGCACCATCAGACATGGACTGATGGAATAAATTTGAAGCATCCAGGTAATACTGTTTAAAAAGGGGCAGTGTTTTGAAGAGAAAGACAATTTTCTACCTGGCGGCAGTCGTCGGTGTTGTGCTTTCAACCGGCTGTCTGGAGAAAGTACCCCTGGTTGTAACAAACGGCCTTGAAAACTACGATATCACCTGCGTATACATCAGCAGAGGCACAGACAATATCTGGGGCACAAATCATCTTCCCGGCACCGATATCCTGGCTCCAGGCCGGGAGGCTGAGGTAATGGTCAGGCCAGGAGTGTACGACCTGCAGGTCACCGACGAAGACGGTGATACCTATACAGTTCAGGGTGTTCGCATAGGCACAGACGGATTTAACTGGACTGTTACACTGGATGATATCGATATAGCTACGACAGTTCAGTACGCAGGACATTGTGCAGTTGCGGTAACTAACAATCTTGAAAGCAGAACCCTCAGTGGTGTCTGGCTGTCACCATCCAGCAGTGGTGACTGGGGTAACAATCACATAAACGGTGAAAGACTGTATCACGGTGATACCTACACCGCCTATGTTCAGTCAGACACCTATGATATCTATGTAGAGGACGAATCCGGAAACACCTACACCATTTGGGATGTAACTGTAGACAGCAAAGGCTACACCTGGCCTGTAAGCATGAAAGATGCCGACTGAATCAGCCTAATCCCCGTACAGGGGAAGGCGAACTGTCATGGTTGTTCCACTGCCCTCTTCACTTTCAGCAGAAATAGAACCACCATGAACATCAACAATCTGCTTCACCATTGATAACCCCAGACCAAGCCCCCCGTCAGGGTTTCTCTTTGCCTGCTTTCCCCTGAAAAGAAAATCAAACACATGCGGCAGATCATCTGCTGGGATTCCCATTCCAGTATCCTTGATCTCAACAACAACCTCGGAGCCCTCTGAGAACACCCTGAGATAGATACATCCTCCGGTTCTGTTGTACTTGAATGCATTTACACACAGATTCTGAACAACTCTCCTGAGAAAGCTCTCCCTCCCTCTTACAGGAAGAAACGGCTCTGATTCCGGGTACTTGAACTTGAAGCAGATCCCCTTCTCCTCAAACATCAGTTCCATGAGTTCATGCACGCTCCTGCATACCTCAAGCATACTGACCTTCTCGTTAAGCTCCGACGGATCCGTTTCAGAAAGGTTACCAAGAACCATGATGTCATTAACCAGCGGGACAAGCTCCTCTGCCCTCTTCCTTGCCCGCCCTATCATCCGCAGTGAATTCTCCGGATTCTTCACATAACCTATCTCAACAGCATGCAGAAGGCTTACAATGGCAGCAATAGGAGACTTCAGCTCATGCCCCAGTATCCGCATCACCTCCCCTGCAGTGGGTTCATCGCCACTCAATGCGATTTCAAGCTCATCGGTAATCTCATGAAGTTCAGCAATCATTCCGGAATTGCAGACACACTTCTTACTCGCTTTATGCAGTGCTGCTTGCGCCCGCATCACCAATTCCCACGGCTCATG
>JAGGYZ010000091.1 GCA_021162285.1 Candidatus Fermentibacteraceae bacterium | reverse complement strand
GTTCCGCGTCCTGCTACAACGCACTCCGCCGGTGTTGATCTTCGTGCCGCGGTGGAAAGTGAAGTCACAGTTGAATCAGGTGAAACAGTTCTGATTCCTGCTGGAATCAGGGTTGCAATACCCCGGGGCTACGAGTGGCAGATCAGACCCAGAAGCGGGCTTGCATTGAAACACGGGATTACAGTCCTCAACTCTCCGGGCACCATCGATTCTGACTACAGAGGTCCAGTGGGTGTTATTCTCATAAACCACGGGTCACAGTCGTTTACAGTCCGCCGCGGAGACAGGATCGCTCAGGCGGTTCTGGCCCGTGTAGAATCCGTGGAAATGGAAGTTGTTACAGAGCTGTCTGAAACGGAAAGAGGGGAGGGAGGATTTGGGCACACAGGTGTATAGAATCGCCGTTGCTGCTATTCTGCTTACTCTGTTCTCCTGTGCTTACAGTTTCAGAGGTTCTCTGCCTGAGAATGTAAAGTCTGTTCAGGTCGAGCAGTTCAGAAGCACTGTTACAGAATACGGGCTGGAACAGGATATTACGGCACTTGTTACCGAGTCCATCGTTCGAGACGGTCGGCTTTCAATTGATAACGATAACCCGGATGTGCATATCACAGGCTCTGTATCATATTTTTCGCGCACAGCTGTTACCTATACTGCAGGCGAGGAAGTAGAGCAGTACAAGCTTGAAATACGGGTTGTGGTCTCTATGGGTAACGCCGTCGGTAATGAGTACATTATAAGGGACGAGACGGTGTCTGAATGGCTGCTTTACGATCCGTCATCAGAAAACCTGGAATCAGCCAGAGACAGGCTGGTTGCTCAGGTTTCTGACGCGGTTGTCCGCAGGTGTCTTTCAGGCTGGTAGTCTAAACAGCAGATTTTGGGGATGGATATTCTTTTCAAGGAAGAGGGTATGGGTAGATGAAAAGGGGAAAGCTGGGCTGTCTTCTATGGGTAACTCTGGCCGTGTTTATGATTCTCTGGGGCTGGAAGCTTGTAGACTTTTATATAATTCAACCTGCAACGGTTAAAAAAGGTATGAATGAAACCAGTGATCAGGTAAGCAGGATGCAGAATACAGCCGCTAAACAGGTTGAATACCTGTCTGTATGGGCCGAATGGGAGAGAACCAGTGATACCCCGTTTACATCAACAGCTTTCCAGGGTGATTCGTTTGTTGTTGAATGGGTAGACACGCTGCATGTGCCGGTATTTCCATCAATTGTTCACAATTTCAGGTTAAAAAAGCTGGTGCAGTAATGGGTTTGTCAGACGACTGGCGTCAGAGGCACGGCCAGAAAAAGTCAGACAGCAGACTGCTTTTCTATATACTTCTTCTGCTGGCAATTCTGTTTTTTATAGCAAGATCAGGAAATTTCTCCAGGCAGTTTTTAACTACTTTTATGAGCGCACCAGACTCCACAGCAGAGGAGACTTCAGGGCAGGGAGCAGATGAGTAGAGAGATCTTTGACGCTCACTGTGACACACTTCTCAAGAAGGAAACAGGGAAGAGCTTCATCACTGGAGGCGGTTCTATGCATGTAGATCTTCCTTCTCTTCTGGAGTCGGGAGTTGGTGATCAGGTGATGGCTGTGTGTATAAAGCCCTACACCGGTAGAGAAAGGGAAATGTGGGACATTGCTCTTAACAACTACCAGCAACTGAGGTACACGCAGATGCCCAGACTTCACTTTGCTCTTGAGGGCTGTCTTGCTCTTTCAAAGGGCTGGGAGTTGCCGTTCCATCCACTGGTGGCAAGCCTTACCTGGAATGGAGACAACCCCTATGCCGGTGGAATCGGTTCACAGATGGATCTTACCGACCTGGGAAGAAAACTTGTTAAGCAGTTCACACGGGAAAACACCGCCATTGATGTTTCTCATCTGAATGACAGGTCCAGGAAAAGCCTTCTTCAATTGGGTTTACCTGTGTGTGCAACCCACTGCAATGCCAGAGCCCTCTGCAACGGTCACAACAGAAATCTTCCCGATGAAGACATTGTTGAGATTGCCAGGAACGGTGGAGTGATAGGCACAACATTCGTGCCTGAATTTCTGGAAGATTCAGGTTCTGATGCAACAATTGAATCGGTGATCAATCACATGGAGTATGTGGCAGAGTTAACATCAATAGACAGTGTGGGTTTCGGAAGCGACTTTGATGGTGTCGGTAAACTTCCCAGGGGTATCAGCGGTGCCGGCAGCTGGCACAAAGTGCTGTACGGACTTGAAAACAGAGGTTGGTCCAACAAAGACATTGACAAGGCTGCCGGTGGGAACTGGCGCAGATTTTTTAAACTAGACAAGGAGTTTTCAGGTTGAGATTTTCTACAGCAGCAGTTACTGTGATATGTGCTCTGGCAATGGCTCAGACACCTCTGGAGTTTGGCATCGTGCGCGACCTGGTGGGGGGAACCCCCCGTGTGAGCGTTTTCAGTATAAAAACGAGAAGCATGGATGGGGAAACCACTCTTCAGATTGCAGCGAGGGCTGGAATCCAGTTTGACTGTACCCGCCATTCCATGCTTACAGACAGTATGACTGCAGCACAAGTTATTATGGAAGGTCAGATCAGTTACTCTGCATTAATTGCAAAAAACACCGTTGAACACTTTTTTACCGTGATCCGTGACAACATGAACAGTTTTGGCAGTGGTGGAATTACCCGATTTCAGGTTGATCTGATCACTGCTGATGAAATGAGCTGGTTGTCTGTGACCATACCGGTCTCAAGGGTAGACAGTCTTCTTGATGGAAGCCTGTCACATCTTGATTTCTGGTCTGTGACTCCGGTGAATGAGGTAGAGATTGGAACAGGCGGTACTCCTGTTACCAATGAAAGCCCGCTTCCAGAACTCCACGGGGCCCCGGAAATACCTGTTGTTTTTGAGGTGGTTCAGGAAAGCAACCAGCCGTGGAAGTCTCTGATCCTGCCAGGATGGGGGCAGTTGTCGTCGGGCAATGGAGCCGGTCTTGTTAACATACTTATAGAAGCTGGTGGTGCTGCCCTTTTGTTTACCGATGAATACAGCGAAGTGGGAATCGGCGTTCTTGCCGTTAACCACCTGATCAGTTTTTCCGATCTTCTGTGAAGGGAGGGAGTGAATGAGAAGTTTTGAGGGTTTTTTGATAATTGCAGGTGCGGTACTGTGGAGCCTGGCTTTTTTCTACGGGCCTGAAACTGGATACTGGGCGCTGGGCAAGTGGGGAATGTTCCTTATCGCACTGGCCGGCCTTCTCAGGGTAACCGAGTTTCTTATTCCAAACAGAAAGCCTCAGCCCAAAAGACCAAAAGGTCCTGCAAGGAAGTGTCCTGTGTGTGGTAAGCCTGCGATATCCGGTTCAAGGTACTGCAGCTACCATACCAGGTACGGTCCGGAGGACGGACGACGCTGAACAGCAGAAAACTACTGGTTACTGCTCTTGTGCTGTCTCTGGTGGCTGCCGCAGGGTATCGTGTTGTTCACAGGCAGCGGACTGTTGAACTCAGCCGCACCTTTACCGTTCTCGGTACCTTTGCCACAGTTATAGTTACTGCAGAACAGCAGGAAGCTCCTGTTTTTATTCAAAAAGCCGATTCTCTTCTTGCTTACCTCGATGTTCAGTTCGGAAGATTCAGCGAAACAGGTCAGCTTCACAGATTGAACACCGGTTACAGTATTCCTGCTGATCAGGAGCTTGCGGAACTTATTCTGAAATCAGATACCATAGTAACGGCAACAAACGGCTGTTTTGATCCGTCACTCGGGGCGGTTGTTCAACTGTGGGGCTTTCCTGAAGCAGCCAGTGTTCCCGATTCAAGTGACATCATTCAGGCACTGGCCAGAACCGGCTGGGAAACTCGGGTTCACTTCACTGCGGATTCTGTTACCATCGACAGTGGTACAGTTATGGATTTCGGCGCAATCGCAAAGGGGTACGCCGTTGACCGTACATACGAACTGTTAGTGCATCTTGGTGCTTCAGAATGCCTTGTGGAGGCCGGTGGAGAAATCAGATGTGGAAGCTCTACTGGAAGAACATGGAATATCGGGATTCGTCATCCCCGGGAAGACAATCTTCTTGGAATTATTGGAATAACATCCGGTGCCGTTGCCACAAGCGGTGACTACGAGTGTTACTTTGTTG
>JAGGYZ010000142.1 GCA_021162285.1 Candidatus Fermentibacteraceae bacterium | reverse complement strand
TCGCCACTGTCCAGTCGGTGAATACATCCTGTGTGTTCTGGGAGTATCCAAACTGATCAAGAATGACATCATACCCGGCCATGGAATTAGCAGGCTCGTGCACCAGAGCGTAAACAGCCGGGTTCCCACCGTACTGTTCGAAGAAATACAGAGTCCACAGGTAGGTCTGTATGTAATCAGCCCACGCACCGTCCCATACGGTTAAATCGTTGTCGGGATTGCTGTTGAAGGAGGTAATATTATCGGGATTTCCATAGAACCACATTGCCAGCTCGCTGAGCCCCTCGTTGACCCATGAAACCTCGTCATCATCATACTTCCAGTGGATCAGATGCTGAAACTCATGAGCCATAACAGCGTGCATATAGTTACCGGAAGGCCCTCCTGAACTGGTAGTATTCAGATAGAGTACTTCACATTCGTTGCTGTGGTATTCCGGATACGTACCATCAGGATATTCATCAAAGAAGAAAAAGAACCCGTCGGCACTGATCTGAAAATTGTACCACATGAGGTAAATACGGGGATCGTTGTCCAACTCATCGGGCGGGTCGCCGAAGCATAAACTGTCAAGCTCGTAGATACCCATATCCGGGTATGACCCTATACTGGAATTGTTCCAGTGTTCCAGTATTGAATCAACATCAGCCTGATCAATGGTTACCATCCACTCACTGTCTTCAACCACTACATAGCCTCTGTCACTTTTACCGCGGACAGTACATACCTTCTGTTCAAAATGGGGAGGCATGGGCTGCCATGTCCACAGCCACCATGTCCAGGAGTCTCCCACTTCAGGATTTGCAGGTGGTGAAAGTGGAACACCGGGGTGTTCCAGATACACATCCTGCCCCACTTCGCCTGGGTCTGGAATCTGGACATCATGAATTCCCGCTGCTGCTGAACCTGCAAACAAAACCAGAACAAGGGTCAACAGACCCGTAGCATTCCTTAAAAACACCTGGTATCCTCCTCTGTTCTTAACTTGTACCTGTAAACACTAAAACCTGATGGATTATAGCCACTTACCGGTTTCTGTACCACTCGGTTACTTGACATCGAGCCGGAATGTCTATAGTTATGCCAGCAAATAAAGCTCCGGTTTACAATCGGAACACAGAGCTTCACCCGAATTCACTTGTGCAGGAGAAAATGGTAAAGTACAAATTCGCACTTGCGAGCAGTGACGGTATTCAGTTAACATCAAGGCATTTTGGTGATTCTGAATTATTTGTAATCGGCGATATTGACGAAAACGGTACCGTCAGGCTTCTGGAACAGATGAAAAACAACTTTAAAAACATTGATGAAAGCACAGCCCACGGATCCATGGAGAAACGCAATTCAATCATCTCCTACATAGGCTCTGATATCGACTTCATCATTGCCGGTCAGATGAGTCCCAACTTCAAACAAATCAATATACAAACCAGAGTTTGCCCGGTTGTTTCACAGATAAGAAACATCAAACATGTTCTGAATTTTTTAGGCAGCAACTTCCACCTTCTCAGGGAAAAACAGATTGCCAAATCAGAAGACAGGGAGACAAGCATACTGGAGATCGGATTCCAGCCTGATCGGTAAAAGATGGAGCGCTTTCAGGTTTAGCATCCACAGAATTTGTTATTCCGCGGGACATGTGCTCTTCCGCATCCTTTCCGGTATCAGACGATAGGACACGGTATTCTTTCTGACCCGCAAAAGCCAGGCTACATACCCTTTTCTACGCCTTAACTTTGTATTCTCAGTGAAACACTCAGTACTCGCTCACGCCGGGTTGTATTTCAATCAATCAGTTTTTTTGTTAAAGAGCCCAGATTTTCCACGGTAACATTCTGACTGTACTTATAGGGCTCGTCAACCTGGGCAACCACAACAGCCGTCTCCGGCTCGAGAGCCTCTACCAATGCCCAGAAACCTGGTTTCAGTCTGGGAGCCTTTGAAGCTTTGAATTCAAACACTCTTTTTCTGTTCCCTCTTTCCAAAACCAAATCTATCTCCGCACCATTGGATGTCTGGATGAATGAGGATTTCCAGCGAGGCATTAAAGCAGTGATCTGCTCAATACCCAAACCCTCCCAGGAAAAACCTCTAACTGGATGTGCCAGCAACTCATCCCATGTTTCTATATTCAGCAGGCTATGCAGTATTCCAGTATCCCGAATGTATATTTTGGGTGATTTGATCAAGCGTTTTTTCAGGTTTGCTTTGTGCGGCCTGAGAACTCTTATCATAAAGGTACTTTCAAGAATGCCAAGATACTTCCTTAGAGAAGGAACTGATATATCGGCGGCATCAGACAATTTAGTGAGATTAAGAACCTGACCATGAACATGGGCGATAAGAAGCCAGAGCCTTTCCATTATTTTCATAGGTATAGAGAAACCCAACTGTGGTATATCCCTTTCCAGAAAAGTTCTGACAAAATCCATTCTCCAATCAAAACTATCCTCCTGATTGCCTGCGAGCAGACTATCCGGAAAGCCTCCCCGCAACCAGAACTGACTGGTTTGCACAGTACTATCAACCTCACCAAACAAAAATGGTGTAAGATCAAGCAGTGCTATTCTTCCAGCGAGAGACTCGCTTGTCTGACGAATCAAGTTACGGGAAGCCGAACCAAGTATCAGAAATCGACCCGGTCGTCTGTTCTTATCCACTTCCGAGCGCAAAATTGAAAATATTTCAGGAACCTGTTGTATTTCATCGAGACAGATCAAATCATCCTGATGCTCTTGAAACAATAACTCCGGTTCCTCCAGCATTCTTCTGTCAGCTCTGTTCTGCAAGTCAAGATAAACAGTGGATCTTTCGTGTTCTTTAATAAACTCTTTTACCAAAGTAGACTTTCCACACTGTCTGGGTCCAAGAATGACAGTTACAGGAGCACGTTTTATCGCACGAACAAGTGCTTTTTCTGCATATCTATGTATGTAACCATGCATATCACTAACGCACCTTTCTGATTTACATGGTACTATACAGGCACGCAGGTGTCAAGTGGAAAACCATGAACGATAGATCCGATCTAGTACTGTGTATACCCTAAACTTTCGTATTCTACTTCGTGCTAACGCTCGGTACGCTCTTGGTTAGTTGATAGCAATGTTGCGCTTGCTCTTCTGAGCCCCAGCATCGTTACTGGTTCAATTACATAGCGGTGCTATGCGCATAAACCAGTGCCTTGCTGGAGTTCAGGATACCGGCGCATTATATCGAAATATTAAGGTGTACAGAGTACTGGGAGCGTGACTGACAATGGGCGTTGAGTAGAAAGACTTCACGGTCGAGTTAGAATTCGTGCGGATTTGAAGATAAAAGCAACTTGAGTAGTAGCGAGAGCGTCCCGAGCGGAAGCACGGATAGCAACGCTATTTGATGATAATACGCGCGTATTATGGCCGATTATGTGGTTGTAAATACCAGTGTACTATTCTCGGACATACTCCTAGGCTAACTCAATGAGCAAGTCCTTCAAGGTAGTCAAGCCAGGCATCCATTCCCGTACCGGTCAAAGCAGACAATTCAAAGATTCTGCCACCAGGCTGTATTTTGTTCAATGAGTCTCTGTACCTGCCCATATCCACATCAAGGTGTTCGATAAGATCGGTCTTTGTTACCACGCTAGCCGCGGCATCGTGGAAAATAACCGGGTACTTCAGGGGCTTATCCTCACCCTCTGTTACCGACAGAAGAGCAATCTTGATGTTCTCTCCAAGATCGAAGGCAGCAGGACACACAAGATTACCCACGTTCTCTATAAAAAGAAGTTCTGTATCTTCTTCCAGAACCTGCTCCAGTGTTTCACCTATCTGCTCTGCATTCAGATGACATGAGCTTCCGGTTTCTATCTGAACAACCGGTGCTCCTTTTTCCCGCAGTCTCAACGCATCATTGTCTGTCTGCTGATCTCCTGCAATCACCGCACATTTCACTCTGCCCCGTAGCCCTTCAAGCGTTTTCTCAAGAAGATAGGTTTTGCCTGAACCCGGCGATGAGATGAAGTTTACCGCCACACAGCCCTGCTGTTTCAGAAAAGCTCTGTTCTTCTCAGCGAACTGATCGTTTCTGGCGAGTACGCGGGATTCAAGCACTATCTCCCGTGTGGCCCTGCTCTCCTGTTCCGTCTCATGAATGTGTTCGTGGTGATGGTGATCATGATTGTGATCGTGTACATGGTCAGCCTGCTGATCTCCAGTGAGGTGAATATGTACATGAAGACCATTCTTCTGCAGGTCTACACTGCTGTCTGCGTAGATGTGCAGGTGGATTCCACCGCTGCCGGCTGAATCATGCTCATGTGAATGAACATCATGTGTGTGGTTGTGATCGTGATTGTGTTCAAAATAGGCTCTGGCGTTGCCCTCTTCGCAACCGCAGTCCTCGCACATTATTTTACCTCCATGGATTTTACAAGAAACTCTCTTCCCCGTACTATTTCAACGGATACCGAGTTGCACCGGGGACATATCATTACAGGGTCCTGTATTTCTGTTTCCAGATCGCAATCGTTGCATTTTATAACCAGCGGTACCTCTTCAATTTTCATTTCTGCCCCTTCCAGAGGGGTGTTCTCTGCAGCAACGGGAAAGGCAAATTCGAAGGGAACCCTTTCCACTCCGCTCATTGCCCCTATAACAACAGTTAACTCAACAACCCTGTGAGCGTTTTCTCTCTCAAGAACCTCACACAGCTGCTCTACCATATCCACAGCCAGACTCAGTTCATGCATCAGCAGATCCTCGGCAGAAGCTCGCCCTGTGGAATGTCCACCATTCTCCGACCGCCTATCTGTGTTTCCAGAACAACTCTGCCTGCCTCTCTGGTTACCCCACCTATTATGGAAGCCCCGGCCCCTTCGGGTAGTTTCTTCCAGCTTTGCAGAAGGCTGTCTGCAATATCCGGTGAGCACACAAGCAGCATTCTGCCTTCACTGGCAACATGCAGGAGATCAATTCCAAGAACTTCAGCAACTGCTCTGGCATCCGGGTTGTACGGAATACTCTCTTCCCGAAGAGATATCCCGAAAGAACGGTTCTCCACAACCTCTCCCAGAACTGCCGCTGTTCCGCCCCGGGTGGGATCTCTCATGAATTTAACTTTATCTGCCCACTCTGCCGCTGCGGCGACAAGCCGGTGAACTGAAGCCGTGTCGCTTTCGAGCGCGCTGTTAAGTGTCAGTTTTTCCCTGGCGGCCATTACAGCCATGCCGTGATCACCAAGTGTTCCGCTTGCAATAACTGCGTCGCCTGGCTGTATTGTGTTTACTGCTGTGTTCATTCCCGGAATAGCTCGGCCAATACCTGCAGTGTTGATATAGATTCCGTCACACTGACCCCTGGCAACCACCTTGGTGTCTCCTGTAACTACCTGAACACCAATCTCTTCCGAAGCTGTTTTTATAGAATCAAGTATCCGTCGGAGAGTGCATATTTCAAGCCCCTCTTCAATGATAAGGGCCAGAGAGAGCCACAGAGGAACAGCCCCGGACACAGATACATCGTTCACTGTACCGTGAACAGCCAGTTTTCCTATATCTCCCCCGGGAAACTCAAGGGGGCTTACAACAAAGCTGTCTGTGGAAAATACCAGTGTTTCAACGCCCAGTTGAAGCCTGGCTCCGTCGGGAAGACCGGCAAGGGGGCCTTTCCCACCGAATCTTGTCACAATTTCATTTTCAATAAGATTTCTGGAGAGTCTGCCTCCACCGCCGTGGCCAAGAAGAATTCTTTGTGTGTCAGTCAATTCTATCACCTCGAATACTTGAAATAGGCAGCACAGCTGCCCTCGGAACTTACCATGCACGGCCCCACAGGGGAAACAGGAGTGCATTCCTTGTTAAATAGAGGACACTCATCCGGAAAAATAATACCTCTCAGAACATCACCGCACCGGCATCTCATGTCGGGTTTCCCTCCCTGTACGCTCACGCCGAATTTTGCTGCGGCATCGTACCTCGAAAACTCTTCCCGAAGCACAAGACCGCTTCCGGGGATTGTTCCAATTCCCCGCCATGAAGCATCTGCAACTTCCAGATACTCATCGATAAGGGCAAGAGCTATACGGTTACCCTTTTCCCTTACCACTCTTTCGTACTGGTTGACCAGCTCTGCTTTCCCGTCAGCAAGCTGCCGAAGAAGACCCAGTACCCCCAGAAGAATATCCAGAGGTTCGAACCCGGCGATTACTCCCGGCAGTCTGTGAGTTTCAACAAATTGTCTGTAGGCTCCAGCACCTATGATAGCGGAAACATGCGGAGGCAGAAGAAAGCCGTTGACCGCCACATCCTCATCACCTGCAAGTGCCTCCAGAGCAGGCGGCACCAGTTTGAAGGCTGTAAGAAGAGATACATTCTTTATATTTTCTGTGTGGGCTTTCTTCAGTATGGATACCACAGGTGGAATTGTTGTTTCAAACCCGATTGCAAGGAAAACCACCTGCTCTAAAGGGTTTTCTGCGGCGATCCTTAAAGCATCCAGCGGGGAATAACACACATGAATCTGTGCGCCTTCACTTCTGGCACCAGCCAGTGTCCCGGAGCTTCCCGGCACCTTCAGCATATCACCGAATGTGGCTACATGTATGCCTTTCCCGGCAAGTTCAACTGCTGCATCAATG
>JAGGYZ010000168.1 GCA_021162285.1 Candidatus Fermentibacteraceae bacterium | reverse complement strand
GGGAAGGAAGCGGCGAGAATTCACAGCTCTCTTCAGAACCAGAGCGTCGAAACCCACACCTGCGGAGTTAAGAAAAAACCTTGTGCCGCCGGACCACAGGCACAATCCGGTATCAACTTTCTTAGATGCACCTTCTGCCATTGCTGCTGCACAGTCTTCAACCGTTGCATTTTCAAAGCCCAGTGATCTGAACCAGTCGTTTCCTGATCCTGCAGGCAGGAAAGCCAGAACCGGCTTGTTTTTAAGGGCAGAGATGGCAGCAGCTGCGTCGGAAACCGTTCCATCTCCTCCATAAACTGCCACACCGTCAAAGCCAAGAGAAGAAGCATTCGAGGCCAGCAGTCTTGTCTGTGCCGGTGCTTCGGTAAACTTTGCAGTAAACTCAATACCGACAGCTGCAAGAGCGGCTTCCGCGTGTTTCCACAATCTGCCGGCTCTGCCTCCGCAAGCCTTTGTGTTAACAATCACCATCCAGTTCAAAAGACCCTCCCATGAGATTCAATAAATCCATGCATATCCAGGGGGCTGTATGGAAACCGGAACACCGGGAATTTCGGTTTGTCAGGTAAGAGCCCTCAGACATCCGATGTTGATTGCCTGGGTCTTTCCCGGGTCAGTTCCGTCAGCGATTTCGAATTCAAAAACCAGATCCCTGTCTGGAAGCTTGTAGTAATCTACATTAGTTGGAAGGTTCGAGTCGTGAAAGAATATGTTCGAGTACGGAGACCCCGGGTCTCTGTTATCTATCAGCCACATTTCACCCTGAAAGGTATCCAGAAACCTGAAGAAACCAAACCCTTTCTCATGACTCACACAGATACCTCTTACGAAAGAGCCTTTTGTGCCCCATTTTGAGTAATCTTCCATCCCCTTGAAGGGCAGGAGGTTTGGAACAAGATAACCTGATATATATAGATCCGCTTCATCTCGAAGTTCTCTGGATACATTGTCAAAACCCAGAACCTCAACACGGCAGCCCTTGTTCTGGATAGTACTTATCACCCTGACAAAATCACCGTCCCCGGTGGCAATAAGAACCTTGTCCAGCTTATCGGATTGAAGAAGTGCATCCACTGCAAGGTCAAGGTCTACATTTGCCTTTCCGAACCTGGCTCCGGTTTCATCGGTATACCACTTAACTATCTTCCGTATAACCTTGAAACCTATGTCGCGAAGAGCACTGTGAAATCTTCTCTGCTTGTCTCTGTAATCAAAGTCGGTCCTGGCCCGGGATTCATCGAAGCTGACATAGGCGTTAAGGCGAACGGGACGTGCTCCATTTCGACTGGCGAATTCGCGAAGCACTTCGTACCTCATGCCGTATCCGCCGTTCATGGTGAGATTAGAGACATCCACGTAAACCCCAACCCTTGTACCGGCATTACGATCTGGCATAATATTACCTCCATAGGGAAACACGGGTCTAAACAATAAACATTTTCGTGCGGAGCTGAATATAAGTGAAATATCTTGAGTGGCTGATCAAAGCGGGTTTTACACCGGAACATGCTGGAGTGACAGAGGATGAAGTGGCGGAGAAGGCTGAACCTCTGGAAGACCCGGGCTGCTCCCTGATGAAACAGGTTTCCGGGATTGTTGTTCATCATTCTGCAACGGAAACCGGGAACGCAGCCTGCTTCAGAGTTCTGCACCGTGTTGTTAACGGCTGGAACGATGTGGGGTACCACTTTGTTATTGGCAATGGCTCACTCAGTGCCGACGGAGAGGTGGAATACGGCAGAGTTCTTCCATTTCAGGGAGCCCACGCAAAAGGTGCAAACGAATATTCTGTGGGTATATGTCTGGTGGGAAATTTTAACCGCACAGTTCCCACTACCGCGCAGATGGACTCACTGGGGATTTTGTTGCGCAGACTTGCTGTACGGTATTCAATAGACAGAGACTTCATTACAATTCACCGTCTGGTGGAAGGATCACACACACAATGTCCCGGGAGCAATATGACATTGGAAGATGTACTGTATCTGTTTGACAACAAATAGCTTAAAAGGAGCCTTGCCAGATGCTTCGCCTTGTTGTATATATCGGCTTCGAAATGAAGGAGAAACATAAATGACCACGGTTTTAACGTTTTTGCATTCAGTGATCTGTGTACTTCTTATTGCAGTCGTTCTGCTTCAGAAGTCTAAAGGAGACGGCCTTTCCGGAGCTTTCGGCGGCGGCGGTGCCCTTACAGCATCATTTGGCAACAGAGGTGCAGCCAGCCTTCTCAGCAAAGCTACTTCAGTTCTTGCTGTGCTGTTTATGGTCGCATCATTCCTGCTGGCGTTATTTTAGAAATGAATAGTGCCGGGGTGGTGGAATTGGCAGACACGCTAGGTTAAGGACCTAGTGGGCAATAGCCTGTGCGGGTTCAAGTCCCGCCTCCGGTACCATTTATATACAGAAGGGGGCTTTACGGCTCCCTTTTCTGTATGGATTCCTCTACAAGTACCCTGATTCTTCCCGGCGTGTCTTGTGTTATCTGTGATGATGAGTACAGAATTTCTCCCTCACTGGAAACAAGAAACAATGCCGGCACTGCGCGTACATTGTAGTCTGCTGCAGCGTCTTCACCAAAAATCAGAACCGGAAAATCCAGGTGAAGAGAGTTCAGTCTGAACAGGGGGTCTGATGTTTCGAGAATAGAAATCCCAACAGCCTGAACTGCATCAGGATATTCAGCTAAAACAGTTTTCAGAAGACCCAGAGCGGAGAGGGAGTTGTGATCCCGTGAGGAGAAAAAACACACAAGCAGGTCGGAGCCCCTGAACTGTGTTGACCGAACTGTAAAACCGCGGGTATCTGCCAGAAAGAATTCGGGTGCCGGAGTGTGCGGCTCAAGAAGGGAATTCCACGCCAGAACCTGGAAGCCTTCCGGAATTTCCGGTGGGTCAGGCAGTGAACATCCGGTATCGATACCGGACAGTTCAAGAAGTTCACCGCCAGTCAGGGAGTCCAGTCCGTAGCGTCCAATTCTCTCAACTGCCCTTGGAAGCAGGTCTTCCATACCAAGGAACCATACAGCTTCGCCTCCTGAGTCTCCTCTGTAAAAAACATGAAAGGCATGACACCATACACCGTCCAGTTCAACGGGATAAAGAACTGCTATTGAGTCAGCAAGTATTTCGTCTCTGAATGGATCGGGAATAACGAACTCCATCATCACTGAGGCAGGAGGAAAACTGAAAAATTCTGTTTCACCGGCAGTGTACAGTGTCCTGTAAACAACTGAATCACTGTTGTTGACAAAGTAGACACTGTCTGCTGATGCTGCAGATATTGAAGGAACTGTGATACTGCTGATTGCCCTGGTGGTGGTTTCCAGACTGTGGAGCATAAGAGGGTGCTGAAGCCCGGGAACAGAACCCAGGTGTGTTGTTCCTTCGATCACAGGTATTATGTTTGACAGGGCCTGTGTGCCGCTGAAACTGTAATTGTACTCAACTGTGCTGATTGCCGACAGAGTGGAATCCGCCTGTTTAAAAATATCATACGGGTCAGCACTGTAGGCTTCCAGTGGATTGGACAGAATGATAAGAATGATAACCGGCAAGAATATCCTCCTTAAGGTGAATGGTTCTGCTCTCAATATACTTCTGATTGTTGTTGTGTGCACTGTTTTTATCTCCTGTGGCAGTGAGTCTGAAACTTCCGAAGATCCATCGGTAATATTTGCTGAAGCCGGTGAGGCTTACGGGAGAGGTGATCTTGCCACCTGCCGCGAGCTGCTGTTAAGAGTTACGGTTCTCGACCCGGAGAATCCCAATGTGTGGAGAAATCTTGGAACGGTCAATCTGGATATTGGCCTGTACGACGATGCGATTTCCGCATACTGGATGGTTATCGAAATTGATTCAACCAGAGTTGATGTGCTTACCGATGTCACAGGGGCTCTTGTAGGCGCCGGTAGAATTGAAGAGGCTCTGCATACCGGAGAGATGTCTGTTCGGTTCAGCCCGGAGGATGGTCTGGCTTTTAACAACTACGGAATGGCTTTATTGGAGAACGGAAACTATGAGGAAGCTGCAGTGTGTTTCAGTACAGCCCTGCACAGAGAGCCGGAGAACTCTTCTGTGCTTTACAACTGTGGCAGGATAACT
>JAGGYZ010000219.1 GCA_021162285.1 Candidatus Fermentibacteraceae bacterium | reverse complement strand
ACGATGAAGGATGCTGGATATAAGGGTTTGATATGGGATCCCATCTTCTACAGCAAACAGCTGGAGCTCTTCTAAATCCTTGGAGGATATGCGAATGTTAATTCGCTTGTCTTTCTTTAGAGTATTGCGAGCATATACCTGATGTCTCTTGACTTCCTTCTCCAGGTCAGGGACAGGTTCCCATTCATTGCGTTCGAAGGATTCCAGTATTTCCTTTTCTTCCTCTTCCAGTTTAAGTTTTTTCATTATGACCTCCTAAATAGCGTTTTGTGGCTTTACGACTTGGGATTATTGTTTTTAAGAATCTGCCATTTGCATTTTCTACAAAAGGAACGATATAGCAGTAGTTATTAATTTCAATGATCAGTATTTGTTGATTAGGATATTGCTTCTGGTTAGGATGAGTATATACATTATGCACTTTGCCATGTTCTACTTGGATTACTACCTGTTCAAAACTAACACCGCGCTCTGCTTTCAACTTCTCATTTTTGGTGCTACTCCATTTGTAGTATTCCATAGGAGAAGTATTGTACATTGTGTGCCTTATGTCAATATTTTTGTTTTTGAGAATTCTTACAAAACATTGCTTTTACTGCTGTCCCGCCCTGCGGAAAAGCAGCTCCGAGCTTAAGTGAAACATTGCTTTTACTGCTGTCCCGCCCTGCGGAAAAGCAGATCAACAGCCTTGGGTGAGAGCAACACTGCTTTACTGCTGTCCCGCCCTGCGGAAAAGCAGCTCTGAGCTTAAGTGAAACATTGCTTTTACTGCTGTCCCGCCCTGCGGAAAAGCTGTATACCAGGCCGAACTGAATAACCCTACTGCTGTCCCGCTCTGCGGAAAAGCCATATACCAAGCAGAACGAAAACAACCTCTGGCAGAGCTGCTGCAAGAACAGGTTCCAGAGCGCCTTTGTGTCCAAGAGTCTGGCCGAATCTGGCCAGGGAGAAAAAGATAAACCCGAGAAGTACAGCAAGCCCGATACTGGTTGATTTCCCACTTCTGGGGTTGCTTGTAGCAAGCGGGGCACCGACAAGAACCATTATCAGAGTGGAAAATGGGAAAAACAGGGTAAGCCAGAACTCTACAAGGTCGCCTGTGGGGTTTCCACCGGCAGCTCTTATTCTTTCTATGTGTTCCCGAAGTTCAAAGATGTTCATTTCGGCAGCACTTTTTCTTCTGCTTCCAAAGTCTTCCGGTGTGTCTGCGATCTCAGGCAGCGGAAGTGTGTCGTACAGCGTAAAAGACATTTCTCCAGTGGGAGAGAACCGTCTTTCCTCTGCAGTTGTTGCCGTCCACACCGAGTCCATGTAGGTCAGCCTCTGGGCATCAACTCTTCTTGTCACCCGCAGGCTGTCATCAAACCATTCTACAATGCCCCTGGAAATGGTTTCATGCTGTCCGTCAAAAAGACCGATCTCAACTATTGCTCCGTCAAGAGTTCTGTGGGCGAAATCGTTACGCATCAAGTAGTTAATAGGGTCTCTTCCGTCAATTTCAACTCTTTTCACCTGGGTCTGAAGGTAGTTGGCATCAGCCATTACGAAGTCGCCCACCACAAGGGTAAAAACACTGATGAAAAAGCCAACTGCTATAAGGGGAAAGAATATTCTTGGAATTGAAACTCCGGTTGCACGCATGGCAGTCAGCTCGTTGTTTCTAGCCATTCCGGTAACCAGAAGAAGAGAGCAGATCAGTACAGCAATGGGAGTTACCAGAACAATTATATACGGAAGACCAAAGAAGTAGTAGCGCAGAAATGCAGAAACTGTGACATCTTTGTCAACCCATCGGCTGAAGTGATCAAAGGCATTTACAGTAACGAAGATCACCGTGAATGAGAGCACTGCCATAAAGATCATCTTCAGGAAGTGCCACGCAAGGTATCTGTCCAGCAGTTTCACTTCCGTTGTCTCTTTCTCTTGAATTTCTTTATCAGTTCCTTGAAGTCAGGCAGAGGGATAGGGTGTCCCTCACGCATGCTTCGGTAGGTGAGGTACACGCCCAGTGTACCCAGCAGAATATTTGGAGACCACATTGCAGCCCACGCTGAAATTCGTCCTCTGTCGGCCAGCTGTTCCCCTGCAATAAGGAAGAAGTAGTACACCAGAATAAAAATCAGGCTCATGGTTACAGCAAGGCCTGTGTTGGAGTTTTTTGAGGAAAGGCCAAGGGGTACACCCAGAAGAACAAAAACAATGCATGCAAAAGGAATTGAGTATTTCTTGTGTATTTCCACATTGTATTTGCCGATGTTTCGCTGGAGGTTGCTTACCTGTTCGTTGAGAAGAATCAAGTCTGTGGATGTGCCGGTTAACCAGGTCATGGTGTTTCTCAGCATTCTGGTGCTGTCTCCTGTGGCAACAGGGTTGCTCCCGTCGTTGAGAGAGACAAAGAAAGACTGTGCTACAGATGTTATACTGTCTTTCAGAAGAGTCTGTCTAGCACCGAGGCTGTCGATGAATAAATTCATCTGTCCGGCAGACATTTCCCTGTCTCCCCGACTGTTCCTGTCGTGCCTCACCAGTTCTTCAGACCGGGCGATGTCTATTATGTAGGTTGAAAACGAAGCATATCGATAACCGTTTTCCCTGTCTTTTTCGTGCATCTGTCCATCTTCCAGGGTGAGCCTGAGGTGGTTGGCCCCTACAGGTTCCATGGTGCCCTGCATGGCTGTAATTGTTCTGGCGGGGGCTCCCGGTGTGCTGGTGTGGATGATAACACCGATCAGTTTGCCTGTAAGATCGTCCTTTTCCTGGACAAAGATTCTGTAGTTCTCCACTTCATCAACAAACATTCCCGGTTCTATTCTTGCAGTAGGTCTCATGGTTCCTATGTCAAGCAGAAGATTTCTGGCAACATGGTTGGCATCAGGAAGAACGCTGTTGTTAAACACGACAAGAACACCTGCAATGAGAATAGCCACCAACCCCAAAGGGAACATTATGTTGTAGATAGAGGCTCCACTGGCTTTCATGGCGGTTATTTCCAGATCACCGGAAAGCCTGCCCACAGCAATAAGAATACCGGCCAGAACACCCATGGGAATAACAACGGCAATCATGGAGGGGAGAAGAAGCAGGAAAATCTCTACCACATTACGCATGGGAACACCCTTGCTTACAATAAGGTCGAGAAGATCCAGCAGCTTGTCGAGAAGCATAATAAATGTGAACAGACCAAGCGAAAGCAGAAATGGCGGGAAGAACTCTTTCAGTACGTATACTTGCAACTTTTTCATTGAATTCCCATGATAGACGCTTGCCTGATTGATGACTGATAGTGAATTATACCGATGTGGGGCTTCTCTGTCATGTTTGCTGGAACATGGCTCCTGCATAGGGATACTACATACGAGGTGAAATGAAAAGACTTTTAATTTTAGTACTATTCTTTTTAATCGTACCCCGGGCCCTCGCAACCGGTGGCGTGCGCAGCTTTTCGCTGATAGATGAGAATCCCGGTTACTGGTATCAGGATTCTCTTCCATGGCTTGTAAGTCTGCCGTCCACCCAGGTTGAGGTATGGTCCAGTCTTGCGGGAAGGGGTATCAGTTACAGGTTGATGTACAGGGGGTATCCTCTGGCCACATCAAGAACATGGTCACTCTCGGGAGTCAGGTCACGTCTTATTGGATGGAGTACCTGGAAACAGTGGACGGAGACCAATGCCCGGAACGGTATTCGAAACAGCGGGTCAAGAGGGCACCTGCTTCCCACTATCTATCTGCCTATATCCATGCCAGGGGTTATCAGTGACGCAATCGGCACAGGGGGACAGCTGGATATTTCCGGACACCAGACTATTTCTATCTCTGGAGTCAGCCATATCTACCCCAACAGGGTGAATGTTGAAGGGTCAAGTACATCACTTTTCCCTGATCTGAAAATGGAACAGGATCTTCGAATCCGTCTTGACGGAACCATAGGTGAAAAGATTCATGTTGCCGTTGACCATGACAGCCAGAGGCAGATCGGCTCTGATTACAGTGTCAGCCTGAATTACGATGGAGACGACGATGAAATAGTTCAATCTATCGAGCTTGGTGATGTGAACCTGTCAATTACAGGTCCCGAGTTTATAAGTTACTCAATACCTCATCAGGGTCTGTTCGGAGCAAAGCTTATCGCTCAGGCTGGCCCACTTGATATTACTGTAATTGCAAGCAAGGAGGGAAGTTCAACTGAGAGTTCCGACTTTGTTGGACAGGCTTCCCTTGTTAACGATTCAATTCTCGATATCCATCCGGCAAACAACTATTTTTTCAGGGCATTTCCTGATACTGTGTCAGCACCTTACATGGATCCGCTTTATATCCGTGTGTTTGTTGATGACGGTATCGGAACAAACAATCTGGAAACAGGTGCCATAGAAGGCACCTGGTTCATACCAACACCCTCCGGTACAGACGAAACAGGGCCAGGATGGTGGGATGAACTGTCGTATGGACTGGACAAAGACTTTGTTCTTGTGGATTCCGGTAAAACTATTAGGTTTATCAGCCCGGTAAATAACAATTACACAGTAGCAGTGGCATTGATAACCCAGGCGGGAGACACTGTTGGTGTTGCTCCACCTGGGGGGCCCTACAATCTGAAGCTGATAAAACAATCCAACCCCCTTGCAACTGATCTCACATGGCAGTACGAGATGAGAAACTACTATTTCCTGGGCGCCAACAACATCGTAAGAGAAAGTTTTAACTGCGACATTTTTCTCCAGAGGCCGGGAGAGGATCCTGTTTCTGTTCAGGATGGAGTACCATTTACCCAGATTCTGGGCCTTGACACGAACGGTGACGGGCTGATGTACGATGAAGATGAAACAATGGATTGGGAAAACGGATTTATCATGTTTCCCCAGAGCCGGCCATTTACCAGCAGTGATCTTGATTATCCAAACTATGTGATTTACAATGAGAAGAACCCGTCAATGAATCAGTCTCTGTACTACATGAGGGTCAGTTACAGAGCTGCTTCAACCACCTATTCTCTCGGGCACATGGGTATTGTCGATGGCAGTGAGAAGGTCACCCTTACCGTAGCCGGCCAGGCAAAGACGCTGATAAGGGGTACCGATTACACAATAATTTATGAGGTCGGTCTGCTGACACTTATGGGTGAAGCGGCTGATCTTGCGCAGGATCCGGCCAACACACTGAGGGTTACTTTTGAATATGTGCCCTTTTTCAGCTCTGTATCCAAGACGCTTCTGGGGACAAGGGTAGTTTACAACATGGGTGCCCACTCCTGGTTTGGCGGCACCATGATGTACGAAAGTGCCAGCTCCCCTGATGACCGGCCCAGAATTGGCGAGGGAGCGTTTGGAACCACGGTTTTTGATGCCGATCTGCATCTGGAGGCCAGACCGGAATTTCTTACAGATGCAGTGAACATGATACCGCTGGTAAATACCGAGGCAGAGAGCAGGGTGGTTCTTTCCGGAGAAATGGCAGTAAGCCTGCCTTCCGGGGAGAGCAAAGCGTGGCTTGATGATATGGAGGGATCCGCGTCTACATTCCCAATCGGGCAGTCGCGTTCGGCCTGGTTCTACTGTTCAAAGCCCATGAACGGTTCATCTCTGTTGTTTCCTGTGGGGGAAGCCAGATGGTACAACCCGACAGACAGATGGTCACTTCACGATATTGTACCAGGAGAAACCGGTAACGACGCTCTGAAAAAGCTTAGCAGTGTTCTTCAGTTTGTTTTTACACCTGATTCAGACAATCCAGCCGGTTCATGGGGGGGATTTCAGAGATGTATTGAAAGGTATGGAGCAGATTTTTCGCAGAAAACTCATCTTTCCGTGTACATCAGAGCAACAGGCTGTGCAGCTGGTGCTAACCTGTACATCGATCTCGGTGAGAGAATTGATGAAGATACCTACTGGCTTGAAAGGGTTGGAGATAACCTTATTCGCCAGGCTAACGGCCAGCTTGATACCGAGGATGTAAACTCGGACGGAATAAGATCAACAACAGAAGACACTGGTCTGGATACACTGCACTCTGCTGATGAACCCGGATACGGTTCCAGCAATCAGGATCCAAACCAGGACAACTACAGGTACGATGCCGGTGAGCCGCTCAGTACAAGATTTGATGCTATAAACAACTGTGAAAACAATGGAAGACTTGATACTGAGGATCTCAACAGGAATGGTGTTCTTGATAGAAGCAACACCTTTTTCAGAGTAAGAATTCCTCTGGATAATCCGGATTACATAGTTTCCACAAGCCCCAGCGGCTGGATGCTGATACAGGTTCCACTGGATGATTCACTGCTTGTAACTGTTCCTTCCATGTGTACGGGAGATCCTACCTGGGAGAAAATTACCTATGCCCGTGTATGGGCAGACGGGTTTACCCAGCAGGATACTCTGGAGTTATACGATATGGGCCTTGTGGGCAACAGGTGGGAACCCAACCGTATAACGCTGTGGGAAGAAGTGGGTGTTCCAGTTGTACCTGAAGAATCCTTTACGATTTCGGTTGTAAACAACCGGCAGAATCAGGACTATATCGATAATCCCCCTCCCGGCATTGACCCGGGTGAAGATCGTGAGGGTGAACCCAGGCTTGAGCAGTCAATCAGCCTGGACTGTTCTGAATTACTTTCAGGCCATCAGGGTATTGCCAGGCAGACCTTCTATTCCATAGAGAACTACACTCAGTACAGGTCCCTGAGCTTCCCGTACCACGGTTCCTCCCAGGGGGGAGAGTTGTTTCTTCAGCTGGGAAGAGACAGCCTTAATTACTACGAAGTAACAGCGGACATTCTACCGGGATGGCAGGTTGTAACTGTTGATCTTCAGGACCTTGTAGACCTTAAGGCACTTAGAGATCAGACTGAAGAGAATGAGTTCAGAGCCGGAAACCTTGCCGTTGTCGGGAATCCATCGCTGTCTGAAGTTATGATGCTGGGACTGGGAGTAAGAAATACAGACCTGCCCGGTCTTACCAGCCAGGTCTGGGTTGATGACATTACCGTTAAAGGCCACTATCTGGAGCCTGGAAATGCCCACCGGATATCAACTGCTGTTGATTTTGCCGATATGCTTTTATTGTCCGGTGATTACAGAATGATTGACGATGATTTCCATGGTCTCGGGAAGACAAGCGGTACAGGCACCACCATCACAAGATACACAGCTTCGTCTACGCTGAATTTTGACAGGTTTACCCCTCCTGTGTGGAACTGGCTTTTACCGGCGACCTACGCATGGAATCGCAGTTTTACGGAACCACGGTATGCCACCAACAGCGATATAAGGCTGGAAGGCAATGAAACATGGGCCTACCGAACAGAATCAAACAAGTGGGATACTTCAATACAGTGGAGAAGAAGCGGCCGCTCAGACGATTTTGCCGGGCGGTATCTGTTTGACCCTGTTCACATCCGTCATGCTCTGGGAAGAGGCTGGGGCAGAACACCTACCACCAGGGATTCCACAGAGAATGAGAATGTTACATTCACCTATGATCTAAGTCTTGGTCGTATGAGCCTGTTCCGAATACCCATACTGGAAGACATCAGGCTCAGACCAACCAGAATCGGGTTTGGAGCGGGGTGGAGACGCGGAAGAAATGTGATGTATGACATTGCAAATCAGGACACGGTTCAAACAAGGAATGATACAGAACGCGTTCTTCTTACAGATGGTAATGTATCATTCAACCCATGGAAGGGGCTTACTGCATCCTACAGCCTCTCTCTGCGAAGAGATATGTACTACCCATGGGACGAACCCCGGACCGGAATAAACATTGGAAGAGAGGTTTCCAGAGATCAGAATGTCAGTGCCAGTCAGGAGATTAACTTCTGGAATTTTCTGAAGCCTAGAATCAGCTGGGATGCCAGGTACGGAATGGTCAGGCTAAGTCCCCACACTTCAACAGGTGCAGATACATTAAGCAGCCCTGATGTGGGTTGTGACGTGACTGCAAGGCTAAACCTGAGACTGGGGCTTGCACACTCTTTGAGATCGATCGCAAGGCTGCGGGACGAGCGACTTGATGAAGATGCACTGCCTGGAAGCCCGAGGTGGCTGTTAAGCAAAATGGAGAGGTGGGCAGACCGAATTACCGATCCCAGTATCGTATTCAGCAGGTCACGGGGAAGTGACTACAACGATGTTCCATTCATGCCTTCTTCCGGATACCAGTTCGGTTTTGAGCCTGGTATTGAAGGACTTGACCCGTACAATAAAACAACTTCGAATTCTATTCAGATTTCCGGGGGTTACAGACCAACAAACACCATGTCTGTGAGAGTTGAATACAATGATTCAGAGAACAAGAGTTTTTACTCCGGTTTCTGGAACAGAACAGACAATACAACATGGCCGTCAGTTACAGTCTCGTGGAGCGGACTGGAGAGGTATGCGCCTCTTGCCTTTCTTAGAAACGGCTCTGTCAGCAGCGGTTACAGACTTGAAACAAGTTCCTCATCAAGGGTAGAAAGTGACAGCCTTACTCCTGTGAGTAAATCGGAGACTTCCAGATGGAGCCCGCTGTTGAGTTTTACAGGGTCTTTTGATAACAAAGTTCAGCTTACGCTGTCAGACAACATGTCAACCACGGAAACAAGGAATTACACCGGAACTTCCGCTGTTGTTCACTCTGGAAACAATTCTGCACAGCTCAAACTTACATACAGCTTCAGCGCTCCAGGCGGGCTTGCAATACCCATTCCCATTCTTGACAGGTTAAGGCTGTCGTTTCGCAGTGACCTGACAACATCGCTGTCTATTACCAGATCGACCCTGAGAAGCGAAGTCACCGGCGGACAGGCGGGAGAGACTCAGGTTCAATCAGACAAAACCGAGTGGCGTATCGAGCCATCAGCTTCATACGATTTTGGAATGGTTACAGCTTCAATGACAGCTATTTACGGCTGGAAAAAAGACAAGGTTAACAACCAGTATGATCAGAAGGATGTGGGGTTGAATCTTTCTGTCACAATCAACTTTTAGTCAGGCTCTTGACATTCGCTCTTTGTGATTAAAAGTTAGGTATTCGTGAGCTCTCACTTTTAGTTTTGAGGTAAGGAAGAGGTTTTAATGAAACTGGGCCAGATGTTGCTGAAAGCGGGGCTTCTGGATAAGGATCAGCTGGATAATGCCCTTGAACATCAGAAAAACGAGGGTGGGAGACTGGGTTACAACCTTGTCAAGATGAATCTTATTTCAGAGGATAAATTGAATGATTATCTTGCAAGACAGAACCGTATTGAGGCTGTTAATCTTGAGGGAGTGGAGATACCTCAGGATGTACTGAATCTGGTCTCTGCAAAACTTGCACTGCATTACGAAGTTATCCCTGTGGAGAGAGACGGGCGGAAACTTGTTCTTGCCATGGCAGATCCTCAGAATCTGTTTTCCATTGATGATTTAAGATTTTCTCTCAGCATGGAGATAGAACCTCATATCTGTGCATCCTCCATGATCCAGCGGGCTTTGCAAAAATACTATGGGGCAACAGACGCTATTGTTCCTGTTGAAGATGTTGAAAAAGCAGATGAAAAAGAATCGGAGATGCTTGCCTCAGAGGATGAGCTTGTCGTCGGCAATGAAGCCTTTTTCTCCCTGATTGAGGAAGAGGAAGAGCAGGAGGACGAGGAGGATCTTTCCGTAGATCTCTCTGATTCTCCTGTTGTAAAACTGGTGAACAGTGTTATCGCGGACGCAGTTAAAAGGGGAGCCAGTGACATACACTTTGAACCTTTTGAGAAGTTTATAAGGATCAGATACAGGATCGATGGTGTACTGCATGAAATAATGCGGCCCAGCAGAAAGTACAGACAGGCAATGGTCAGTCGATTAAAGATCCTGGGGGATATGAACATTGCCGAGCACAACCTTCCTCAGGATGGCAGAACGAAGGTCAGGGTGGGAGACAGGTTTGTTGATATGCGTCTTTCCACACTACCAACCCTTTTCGGAGAAAAAGTTGAAGTTCGACTTCTCGACCGCTCCAAGGTTCAACTGAATCTGGATGTTCTTGGGTTTGATGAAGACACACTGTACAAGTTCAGGAAAGGTATCAAACGGCCATATGGTATTGTTCTGGTCACAGGACCCAGTGGCAGCGGTAAAACCACAACTCTGTATTCTGCTCTTACCGAATTGAACGATGTGGGTGTAAACATCATGACTGCAGAAAACCCTGTGGAGTTCAACCTTAAAGGTATCAACCAGGTCCAGATGAATTCAGATGTGGGGCTTTCTTTTGCCAAGGCCCTGCGAGCTTATCTCAGGCAGGACCCGGATATTATCATGGTTGGTGAGATCAGAGATCAGGAAACAAGCGAGATCGCTATCCGTGCCGCACTTACCGGGCACCTGGTTCTTTCTACTGCACACACCAATGATGCCCCGAGCACAATCAACCGTCTTGTTGATATGGGGACGGAACCCTACATGCTGAGTACCTCTCTGGTGAGCATATGCAGCCAGCGACTGATAAGAAAAGTCTGCAACAACTGCAAAACACCTGTTCTGGTTCCCCGGGAAGCAATGCTTGAAGCTGGAATTGATCCAGAAAGATTCAAGGGTATTACATTCTACGAAGGCACCGGATGTTCAAAGTGTAACCAGACCGGATACAGTGGAAGAACCGGTATTTATGAGCTTATGCAGATAGATGATGAGATGCGCGCACTGATTGAGGGCGATGCCAACAGCGTGGAACTTGAGAAGGCGGCACTTAGAAAGGGAATGATTAACCTTCGTGAAGCAGCACTCCGGAAACTTGAAAAGGGCATTACTACATTCGATGAGGTAATAAGGGAGACTGTTTCGAATGTATAACCGTCTGGCAATGGTTTTGTTGCAGTCCGGCCTGGTTGAGCAGGAAGATGTTGACAGAATTGCCGGGGAGTGGGGTCCCGGTGAAACGGCACTGGCTGAAGCTCTTGTTCTTGGCGGGCAGGTAACGGAGGAATTGATAACAGAGTTTCTCGCTGAAATCTACGGTATTGATCCAGTTTACCTCAATGAAACTGGTCTGGATTCAAAAAATTCATCATTGCTGAACGAGTCGTTTGCCAGGGAAAACCTTGTTGTTCCCGTGAGGGTAGAGGATAACACGCTGTTTGCTGCAATGGCTGATCCGGCCAACCTGTATGTAATAGATGAGATCAAGTTTGCAACAGGCAAGGAAGTTGTGGTTTACGCATCTGCTCCGTCTGCTGTAAGAAGGGCTCTTGACGATGTTTATGGTCAGATAGATGCGCTGGTAAGTGTAGATGAAACCCTGGATGATTATGACGAGGATGAGGACTTTCTTGAACAGGTTTCAAGCCTTGAGGGCGAGGAATTTGATGATGAGTTCGATCTGGAAGACGATCTTATCGGAGAGTCTGATGCACCTGTAATAAAATTTGTAGATGGCATGATTGCAAGAGCTGTTAGATCAGAGGTTTCAGATATTCACATAGAGCCCTACGAGAAATATCTTAGAATCAGGTACAGGCGTGACGGTCTCTGCTCGGAAGTGTACAAGATCAATCCCCAGATGCAGAATCCGATACTCTCGAGGCTTAAAATAATGTCCGGTATGAATATAGCAGAGCGTAGACGGACGCAGGATGGTAGAATAAAAGCAAAGGTGGACAACAGGATAATAGATTTCCGGGTAAATTCGGTTCCGGGAATTGATGGCGAAAAGATTGTGCTCCGAATTCTTGACAGGGGGAATCTCCAGCTGGATCTCAGAGACCTGGGATTTCCTGAAGATGCCCTGAAGGCATTTCTGGCAGGAGTTAACTCTCCGTTCGGTATTGTTCTTGTTACCGGTCCTACAGGCAGTGGTAAAACCACAACTCTGTACTCTGCGTTGAGCTCCCTCAACACACCTGCTGTTAACATACATACCGCAGAAGACCCTGTGGAATACAACATAGACGGGCTTGTCCAGACCCAGATTGACTTCTCCATGGGCTACGATTTTGCAGCGGCTCTGAAGGCAATACTGAGACAGGATCCGAATATAATCATGGTTGGTGAGATACGGGATTTCGAAACAGCTTCAATTGCAATAAAGGCAGCCTTGACAGGGCAGCTGGTTTTCTCCACAATACATACAAATGATGCTCCGGGTACAATTAACAGGCTTGTTGATATAGGGATCAAGCCATTTCTTGTTTCCAGTGCAATCAGGACCATAATGGCACAGAGACTTGTGAAGACAATCTGCAAAAAATGCAAAGAGCCTTATACATGGAAAGATTCTGAGCTTCAGGAAGTTGGTATTGACCCTGCTGAAATGTCGGGAATCAAGACTATGCGAGGGCGGGGATGCAAATACTGCGGAGGTTCCGGAACCAAAGGGCGAAAGGGCATATATGAGGTTCTTACCCTCAATAGAGAGCTGAAGCAGGCTGTTATTAACCGTGTTTCCTCAACAGAGTTAAGACTGCTTGCGGTGAAGAATGGTATGCGCACATTGAGGATGGATGCCGTAGCAAAGTTTAAAAAGGGTATGATTACCCTTGAGGAAGTTGCAAGGGTTACAGCTGACGATGAGGAAGATGTTAAGATTGCCGCGATGAACTGCAAACTGGAAAAACAGATCAGTTCTATTTCGCCATAGTTTATTCCGGGGCATGGCCCTGTGAAGGAGGGTAGTATGAACATAAAGACGCTCCTGAAGGAAATGATGGAGAGAAGAGCCACGGATCTTCATCTTACCGTTGGTGCACCGCCGACCATCAGAATTGATGGTGAACTGACTCGTATGGAGTATGATCCTCTTACCCCTAATGAAACACAGTCACTGGTTTACAGCCTTCTGAAAGATGAGCAGAAAAAGCGCTTTGAGATGGATAAGGAGCTTGACTTTGCTTTTGGAATAAAAGGGCTGTCACGATTCAGAGCAAATATTTTCACACAGAGGGGTTGTGTGGCTTCAGCAATAAGGGTAATACCCTACGAGATTATGGATTTTGACGAGCTGGGTCTTCCCGATATAGTTACTAACCTTGCAGATAAGAGACAGGGGTTGATCCTTGTAACAGGTCCGACAGGCTGCGGTAAATCCACCACACTTGCTTCAATAGTCAAAAGGGTAAACAGCAAACGCAGGTGTCATATTATTACCATTGAAGATCCAATCGAGTATGTGCATCATCACGACAAGGGTATTGTGAACCAGAGGGAAATAGGCAGTGATACAGAATCATTTCAGAAAGCTCTCAGGTACCTTCTGCGTCAGGACCCTGATGTTGCACTGATAGGAGAGATGCGTGATAAAGAGACGATGTCGGTTGCACTGAATGTTGCAGAAACCGGTCACCTTACTCTGGCTACTCTTCACACCAACAGTACCTATGAGTCTATCAACAGAATTATTGATACATTTCCTGCATCAAGTCAGTCTCAGGTAAGAAGTCAGTTGTCGTTTGTTCTGCTTGGAGTACTTACACAGCAGCTTATTCCCAGACAGAGGGGGATAGGCAGGGCTCTTGCAGCAGAGGTGCTTGTGTGTACTCCTGCAGTTAAAGCTGCTATAAGAGATGATAAACTGCATCAGATATACGGAATGATGCAGGCAGGGCAGAAGCATGGAATGCAGACTATGAATCAATCCCTTTACAGACTATACTACAACAGAGAGATCACTAAAGCTTCTGCACTTGAACAATCGGTGAATCCCATTGAACTGGAGCAGATGATGCTTACTGGAAGAGAGATTTTATAAAGGGGGGAACCTATGGCTGAATTTCAATGGACGGGGACTAACCGGCAGGGACGAACCTTGAATGGAACCATGGAGGCAAAATCCCGTGCCGGGGTGAAGGAACAGCTTGAAGCCAGGGGAATCGTCATAACCAACATCAAAGGTGGCTTCGATATGTCAACCTTCGGTGTTATCGGTTCCGGTGTAAAAGCAAAGGAGCTGTCCACTTTTACCAGACAGTTCAGTGTTATGATAAACGCCGGTCTTCCTCTTGTTGGCTGTCTGCAGATTCTCGGACGGCAGCAGGAGAACAAAGTTTTCAAAAACATCATCGTTGAGGTTACCAACGATGTGGAAAAAGGTGGAACTCTTGCTGAATCTCTGGGCAGGCATAAAAAAGTGTTCTCAGAGCTTTATGTAAACATGGTTGCTGCCGGAGAACAGGGTGGTATCCTGGATACTATTCTTGCCAGGCTTGCAGACTACCTTGAAGATGCGGCCACACTTCAGTCTAAAATTAAAAGTGCGATGATGTATCCAGTTGTGGTACTGGTTGTTGTTCTAGTAGCAACACTTGCCATGCTTATTTTTGTCATTCCCATTTTTGAAAAAATGTTTGAAGACCTGGGCGGCGAATTACCTGCAATGACCCAGGTTGTTGTGGATGCGTCTGATTTTGTGCAGCATTATGTTCTGCTCATACTGCTTGGAATAGGTGGAATTATTTTTGCCTACAACGCCTACTACAAGACGAACAGCGGGGAGAAGGTTATAGATACTGTTAAGCTGTCTCTTCCTGTGTTCGGGCAAATCAACAGAAAGATGTCCATCGCCCGTTTCACAAGAACTCTTGGAACACTTACTTCTTCAGGTGTTGCCATTCTAGACGGCCTTAACATCACTGCAAAAACCGCGGGTAACAGAGTGATAAGCGATGCCATCATGAAAGCCAGGGTAAGTATTTCCGGAGGAGAGAACATTGCCGGGCCTCTTGAAGAGTCCGGTGTGTTTCCTACAATGGTTACACAGATGATTGCTGTCGGTGAGGAAACAGGCGGGCTTGATGAGATGCTTGTAAAGGTTGCCGACTTTTACGATGAAGAGGTAAAAGTTATGGTTGACGGTATGGCTTCTACGATAGAGCCAATAATGATCGTGTTCCTGGGTGGATTTGTCGGTGCACTGGTGGTTGCCATGTACCTGCCTATCTTTGACATGATTCAGACAGTCGGCGGGTAAACGGAACTCATGTTTGTAAGTAAAAGGCGCCGCACCTGGCTTCAGGTGGGGCGCCTTTCCGTTCTGGGAATACTTTCTCTTTCCGGTATTGTTGCCATGCATCAGATAGAGTTTACAATTATCTACGGCAGTGTGACTGCTGTTGCATTTCTGAGTTCTTTCATAGCAAATTACTACATGAAGAGGAACTTGGAAAGCAGAAAACCTTACTGGTTTCTGCTTTCTATAGATTCCTTCCTCTTGAGCCTGGTTATTTACGTCAGCGGTGGAGTTGATGGTCCCTTCATGCCATTTCTTGTTGTGCATGTTCTCTCCTACGGGTTTTATCTAGGGGTATCCGGTGGGCTGGTTGCGGCCGGTGCTGATGTTCTGCTTGCAACTGTTTTTTCCTTTCTGGCACTTAATGTTCCGGGGCTGAAATCCTCGCTCAGTCCACTTCTTGAAACGCTGGTTCAAAGCGGTTACCTGAAAATCTCTGTTACTTATATAGCACTTAGAATACTGATTAACGGGCTTCTGCTTGTAGCCTCGGGAATCGCTTCAGGAATGCTTGCCCAGTCTCTGTACACGGAAAGCGGGCATCTTCAGATGGTATTGAATAATCTGGCAGAGCTCAGGGCAAGAAGCAGACACATACTGGACAGTCTTCATGATGGTGTTGTTGTGGTTGACGTAAATGGAGACATGATCAGCAGTAATCCGGCGGTGGCAGAGCTTCTAGGAACCGACAAACCGATGCTCGATTCGCAGCTTGGTGAAATAGTCAGAAGCTTTCTTAAAAACAAGGATTTCCCGCCACGAATAGATATAATTATTGACGAAAAAGTCGTTGAATGCAGATTCAGCCATTACGGGGACACGGGAGGGGCAATCGTAATTCTTACAGACACCACCGAGCTCAGAAATTCCCAGGCTGCCCTTGAGGAGAGAGACAAGCTTTCCCTGATTGGAAAACTCAGTGCCACAATGGCTCATGAAATAAGGAATCCTCTCGCGTCAATGAGCGGAGCAGCTCAGATTCTTGCCGGTGGTGATCTTGACCGCGAGAAGGCTAATCAGATGGCCTCCCTGATAGAAAAGCAGTCCCGACGGGTTTCCGAGCTTATTGAAGGTTACCTGTCTCTTTCCAGAAACAGCTCTGATTTCCCGTTCTCAAAAGTCGATGTAAGCAGTGTGCTGACAGACAGTGTTGAAAGTGCCAAGCATGGTTTTGCAGGTGGTGTATCACTTAAGGTTTCCCGCTCAGACACGAATCCAATGGTGTTTGGTAGCAGTGTGCGACTCAGCCAGGTATTCCTGAATCTCATTCGAAACTCAGTGGAGGCTTTAAGCAGCGTGTCGGAGCCGGTGGTAGTTATTGAGGTTACAAACACAGAGGATGACAGAATTGTAAACATTACCATCAAAGACAATGGTGCAGGGATTCCTGCAGACTTCATTGAAAGAATTTGGGAACCGTTCAAAACATCAAAAGACCACGGAACCGGTCTGGGGCTTTACATTGTTAAAAGAATAGTAAATGAGCACAATGGTACCATAGAAGCAGAGAATTCAGATCAGGGGGGAGCTGTATTCACTATTAAGCTTCCAGTTGCAGGGTCGGGTGTGTATGAATAGAAAGGATCTTTCAATTCTTCTGGTTGATGACGAAGAATCAATGGTGGAGTGGTTAAGTATTCTTCTGGAGCAGAGCGGGTACGCTGTGAAGAGTTTCTCCCATCCGGAAGAGGCACTGAAGTGGGGTGAGAGCAACCCTGTTAATGTGCTTATATCAGACATCAGAATGCCTGCAATGAGCGGGCTGGAGTTGTTTGCAGGAATCAGAGAGACTCACCCCGATGCAGCTGGCATTCTAATGACTGCGTTTTCCAGCATTGATACAGCGGTAAAGGCTGTAAGGCAGGGAGCTTCCGACTATCTGTTGAAACCATTTAAAACCAGTCAGATGCTTGCTGCTATTGAGAAGGCAGTTAGAGAGAAAAGAATCACGGCGGAAAACCGGGCGTTGAAGCAGAAGCTAAGTAAAGAGTACAACTTCCAGGGTATAATTGGGAAATCGCCGTCTATCATCAAGCTTCTGGAACTGGTCAGAAAAGTTGCTGACCAGCCCAGCACTGTTCTAATCTCTGGTGAAAGCGGTACTGGTAAAGAACTTATAGCAAAGGCAATACACAACAACAGTGTTAGAAAAGACGATCCATTTATTGGAATCAACTGTGGCAGTCTCTCTCCGAACCTGCTTGAGAGTGAGCTGTTTGGTCACAGAAAAGGATCATTTACCGGAGCGTACAGAGACAAAGAGGGGCTGATGATTGCCGCTGGCAGGGGAACACTGTTCCTCGATGAGATTGGAGAGTTGAACAAAGATCTTCAGGTAAAGCTGCTCAGGGCTATTCAGGAGAGACAGGTGCGGCCTGTTGGTGCTACTGCAACAAAACCGTTCAAAGGCAGGCTTATCTGCGCCACAAACAGCAATCTGAAAGAAATGGTTGAGCTCGGTACTTTTCGCCGGGATCTGTATTACAGGTTAAATGTTCTTCCGCTTTATGTGCCTCCGCTGCGGGAGCGATATGAAGACATTCCCCTGCTTGTTAAGCACTTCCTTGAAAACGGCAACTACCCGGGTAAGGCGTTTTCGCAGGAGTCCCTGGATGTTTTTAAACAGTACAAATGGCCCGGCAATGTGAGAGAGTTGCAGAACATTATCGAGAGAGTCTGCGTTATGTCCAGTACACGTACAGTGCAGGTAGATGAGCTTCCAGGGTTTCTATCTGGAAGCAGAGCAGACAGTGTAATTCCAGCAGAAAACTCCTTATTTGATAGTGAAACATCAGCGCTTCCTCTTCTGTCAGAAATTGAAAAAGCATGGATTTTCTATGTTCTGGAGAAAAAAGCAGAAGGGCAGAAACGAGCTGCGGCTAAGATTCTGGGTATTAATGAAGCCACACTTCACCGACGGCTTGAGAAGTACAAAAGGAAAGACAAACAGTAAGGTCTTGCAGAATGCAATACACTAACAGAACTATGTTCAGGATTGGCAGTTTAGTGAGTATCGTGAATGGTATAGACCATTGTGACTCTGGCACTGATTTTGCTTATAGTATGTGTGCATGTTTTTGTTTACCCCATTCTCTTGAAAGGAGAATATGATGAAGAAAGGTTTCACCCTCATCGAGCTGATGATCGTTGTTGTGATCATTGGTATCCTTGCCGCAATCGCAATACCTAAGTTCAGCGATGTTTCCGAGAGTGCCAGAAGGAACGCCTGCCGTGCCAACATGCGTACGATCGCCAGCCAGGAAGTTATCTACTTTGCGACCAACGAGACTTACACAGACAACCTTGTATCTATCGAGATGTCCGGTGTTATTTGTCCTTCTGGCTCAGCGTACTCATTGGGTGTCGTAGCCTCTAATGAGTTTAATATTTCATGCGCGGTTACTGGACATGGTCATATTTCCAATGGTGTTGCCAGCTGGCATGATTCAGGCGTGTAGTCTGTACTGTTGTTTTGTTCTTTGGGGCGACGGCTTGTCCGTCGCCCCTTTTTCAATGCACATTGCAGGGAGACTAAGACAGCGCTGTTAACATCGTGCCATCGTGCAAGAAAAATCAAATTTTAAATTCATAAATATTGCGTACGCTGGTGCAAATTATACACACTCGCCGGTGAAAATATTATAGAAAAGCAGCTTGAGTCTGATTTTGGGCCCCGTGCGTCAATGTGGTGTATTAATACCAACGCGTTCAGGCACTATTTCTTCGATCTAGTGTAACTTTTCAGTCTCTTCTGATTTTACACCAGAATACCAGATAGTACAGAGTATACGCAAGCACCTCTTCAACCGGT